>CALICC010000149.1 GCA_938049325.1 uncultured Ilumatobacter sp.
ATCAGATGGCGGGTCGACGGCATCCTCGTGGCAGACGCCCCGAGCGATCGTGGCCGCTCGTTGCTCGTCGCGAGCGACGGTGGTGCGATGCGCAGCGTGGTCGACGCGTCGACCGGGCGAAGCGTCGTCGAGGTCTCGGTCGGATCCGGGTCCAGCACCATTGTCGACTTGCCCGCGAACGGCGTGTTGATGCAGGGGAGAGGCGGTGCAGGATCGCGCCGATTCGCGCTCGATCTCGACGGTCGCGAGCTGTGGTCGTTGCCGGGGAGCGGTCGCCTCGGGGTCGGCACCGGCCTCGTCGTCGACGTGACCTCGTCAACCGACGGGCTCGTCACCGTCAGCGCCTACGGCGATGCACCGGCACAACGCGCAGCCTCCGCGAGCGCATGTGGACGGGTGGTGCAGTCGTGGGAGACCGGCTGACGCAGGCGGCGAGCGCGGCGGTCATCTCGATTCCGCCATGTACGTTCAGAGTCTGATGACCGCCGATCCGACGCCAGAAGCCCGCCTGGGGTGGTCTGACGAATTCGATGCGGCATGGGACGTACTCGGCCGACCGGGCACGCCCGCCCGCGTGACGCGACTCGATCGCGGCTGGTCGACAGCAGCGCACAGCTTCTCGCAGGTCACGGGTGACGACGACCCGGTCCGGCTCCGCAACATCGGTGCTGACATCGCCGTAGGCGACTGGATGATCCCGAGCGATGACGGGGAACGGGTCGAGCACGTGCTCGAACGCACGTCGGCGTTCACGCGGCGCGCGTCGTTCGACGGGATGCGTGCCGTCTCACACACGCTTGCGGCGAACATCGACGTGGTGTTCCTCATCCATGCGCTCGGCATGACGCCGAGCCCGCGGCGCCTCGAGCGTGAGCTGGTGCTCGCGTTCGACTCGGGGGCGGAGCCGATCGTGGTGCTCACCAAGACCGATCTCGTCGACGATCCGGAGCCAGCTCGCGAAGCACTCGCCGACGTTGCGCTCGGCGTGCCGGTGCTCTTGGCGAGCGGCATCTCGGGGGAAGGGGTCGACGACATCCGTGCCTTCTCGTCGGGGAATCGCACACTGGCGTTTCTTGGTGCAAGTGGCGTCGGCAAGTCGACGCTCGTGAACGCTTTGGTTGGCGACGCACTGCAAGCCACCTCGGCGGTGCGCGAAGGCGATCAACGTGGCCGCCACACCACCGTGGCTGCTGAGTTGGTACCGATGCCTGGTGAAGGTTGGGTGATCGACACGCCCGGAGTGCGGGCGGTGAGCCTGTGGCTGTCTGGCAACGGCATCGAGCGCGCGTTCGCCGACGTCTTCGACCTCATGGACGGTTGTCGTTTCCGTGACTGCAAGCACGACCAAGAGCCCGGTTGCGCGGTGCAGCAGGCGATCGCCGATGGCGAACTCGACCCGGTTCGCCTCACCGCGCTCGACGCGCTGATCGACGAGGAAGAGGCGTTGGAGAAGGAACAGAAGGCGCGTGAGAAGGCGGCCGATCGGCGCTCGAAAGACAAGCGCCGGCCCGAAGCCGACGAGTACGACGGGATGCGCGAGTGAAACGCCGCGGCGAGCAGGAACTCGCCGCTGCGGGCGGCCGCGGTGCGCTCGCGCCGAACGGCAAGGCGGTCGAGTCGGTCTGGGACTTTCCCCGGCCGCCGTCGGTCGAGCGCGTCGACTGGCGAATCCGAGTGATCCATCGAGGCGTCAGCATCGTCGACGCACCGCACGCGATGCGGGTGCTCGAAACGAGTCAGGCGCCTGCGTACTACGTGGCCGCGGAGTTCGTCGATCACGATCAACTCGTGCCGGTCGGTCGCCGCTCGATGTGTGAGTGGAAGGGTGCGGCGGCCTATGCCGACGTGGTCGCCGACGATCAACGCGTCGGCGAAGCGTGTTGGACGTATCCCGATCCGACACCACGATTCGAGCCGATCCGCGACCACTGGGCGTTTTACGCGCAGACACTCGATGAGTGCTGGGTCGACGACGAACGCGTCGACGGCAACGACGGCAGCTTCTACGGAGGGTGGATCACGAACAACGTCACCGGCCCCTACAAGGGCGCCGCCGGCACGATGTTCTGGTGACGCCGCTCACCAATCATCACGGAGGAACTCAGAGGGTCGACAGTGACCAGGGTTCGAGTTCGGTGCGGATCCAGTAGTTGGTGGTGACGACCGCACTGATCGCGAGCGGACCGTAGATGTGCGGGAACAGTTCGTCGAGATCCGGCGCGGGCGGCTCCCACCGGATCTCCGGCTCGACCTTGAGCGGATCGACGGTCAACAGCACCAGGGTGTCGAGGTCGGCGTAGAACCGATTCGCGACACCTTCCACCTGTTCCCGCGTCGACAGGTGGATGAAGCCGACCTCGGCCAACGTCATGCCGCGTGTCGACATCGTGTACTCACCGGTCTGGAACGCCTCGGCCCAGTCGTCAGGCAGCGCCGCGTGGAAGATCGGGAGGTCGCCGCGCTGCTCGTTCGTGTCGGACATGGCTACAGCGTGCCTGCGTCCAGCATCGCTCGCACCTCGACGGCGCGCTCGCGCACAGCCGGGAGGTCGGAGAGTTGCTCGGAGGCGCGGACCTGTCGGGCGATTCGAGCGTTCTTCACGAGGCGATCGTGGTGGCGAGCGAGGAAGTCCCAGTAGAGGGTCGTGAACGGGCAGGCATCGGCACCGACGCGCTGCTTGCGGTCGAATCGGCAGTCTTTGCAGTAGTCGCTCATCTTGTCGATGTAGTTGCCGCCCGCCGCATACGGCTTGGTCGCCATCATCCCGCCATCGGCCCACTGGCTCATCCCGATCACGTTGGGGAGCATCACCCACTCGGCGCCGTCGATGAAGCTCTCCCACATCCAGTTGGTCATTGCCCACGGATCGACGCCGTGCAGCATCGACAAGTTGCCGAGGACCATCAGTCGTTGGATGTGGTGGTTGTACGCGTGGTCGTGGAGTCCAGACATGCAGTTCGAGACGCAGTTCATCTCGGTGTCGGCCTGGCCGGCGAAGACCGGCGGCAACGGTCGGTCGGCACCGAGTGCGTTGAGCGACCGGTAGTCGGGCATCCACAGCCAGTAGGCGGCCCACACGTATTCGCGCCAGCCGATCAACTGGCGGATGAAACCTTCGGCCGAGGCAATGTCGACGTCGCCTCGGTCGTAGGCCTCCTGCACTGCATCGCACACCTCGCCGGGAAGGAGGAGACCGATGTTCATGTACGGCGACAGCACCGAGTGGGCAAGGTGCCACGATCGTTCGACCAT
>CALICC010000150.1 GCA_938049325.1 uncultured Ilumatobacter sp.
ACCGACGACCCTGGTGAGCCTTGACCGCGCCGCCCGACTGGATCGCACCCGCGTACAGCAAGAACTTCTCGGTCAGCGTGGTCTTGCCCGCGTCGGGGTGCGAGATGATCGCGAACGTTCGGCGACGCTCGGCTTCGGACAGCACCTGTTCAGACACCGCATCGACGCTACCCGTGCTTGGACTGGCGTCATCGTGCGGCGTCGGTCATGATCCAGGTCGTGAACGATTCGACCAATGCCGATGTCGATGCCGCACGGGCGGTCGTCGAGCAGGCGGAACGCGTCGTGGTGTTCTCGGGCGCGGGTATCTCGACCGACTCCGGGATTCCCGACTTCCGCGGGCCCAACGGTGTGTGGACGAAGAATCCGGCCGCCGAGAAAGCTTCGAACCTGCAGAACTATCTCGCCGACCCAGAGTTGCGCGAGCTCGCGTGGCAGAACCGGCTGACCACACCCGCATGGACCGCGGAGCCGAACCGAGGTCATGCCGCGCTCGTGGAGTTGGAACGCCGCGGCCAATTGCACGCACTCGTCACGCAGAACATCGACGGGTTGCATCAGAAGGCCGGCAATGACCCGAGCAAGGTCGTCGAAGTACACGGCACGGTCTGGTTCACACGGTGTTGGGGCTGCAGCGATCAGCGGTCCATGGAGCAGTCGCTCGAGCGAGTGCGCGCTGGGGAACGCGACCCGGCCTGTCTCGAATGCGGCGGCATCCTCAAGAGCGACACGATCAGCTTCGGTCAGTCGCTGGTGCCCGAGGTGATCGATCGGGCGATGCAGGTCAGCGACGAGTGCGACGTGATGCTCGCCGTCGGCTCCACGCTGTCGGTGTTCCCCGCTGCGAACTGTGTGCCACGAGCCAAGGCTGCCGGAGCACACGTGATCATCGTCAACGGCGAAGAAACTGCCATGGACCGCTACGCCGATCACCTGCTGGTCGGCGAAATCGGCGACTTCCTCCCCGCTCTCGTTACCTGAAGCCCAACGAGAGAAACGACGCGATCATGATCTCGCTGAACTCGCAGGATCGCCGCCGGCTCCTCGTCGCCCGCCAGTTGCTGGGGCCGGTGGGTAGGTCGTCTCGCTCGATCGACGACGTGGCCGGCGCGCTCGGGTTGCTGCACTCGACCGATCCGTCGACGCCACACCTCAGCATCCATGCTCGCACCGATGTGCCGGTCGAGGACATCGATGCCGCGTTCTACGACGACCGGTCACTCGTGCGTCTCACGACGATCCGTCGCACCGTGTTCGCGATGGCGCCGAGTTCGCTGGCCGATGCGCACGGGGCGTTCAACCCGCCACTCGTCGATCGGCTGCGGCGGCAACTCGCGTCGTGGATCGACGCGAGCGACGAGGTCGACGAACCCGGAGTCGACCTGCTCGCACGTGCCGAGCGGCTGGTGCTCGAGCACCTCCGTGCGGTCGGTCCGAGTACGGGCAACGCCCTCGCAGCAGCCGTGAGCGAGCTTCGGATCCGCATCGATCCAGCCCCGGGCGCTGCGTATGCCAAGCCGATCCGTCTTACCTCCAAAGTGCTCGAGGTGTTGGGCGCAGCCGGTCTGATCGCTCGTGGCCGACCGACCGGTGCCGACTTCACCTCGGGGGCGTGGACCTGGGTCTCCTCAGACGACTGGCTCGGGTCGCCGATCGATGCGGTTGGCCCCGACATCGGACTCGCCGGCCTGCTGTCGACGTATCTCGCGTCGTTCGGCCCGGCCACCGTGGCCGACATGGCGTGGTGGACGGGTCTGACCAAGACGAAGGTTCGCGCAGCGCTCGGCGCGATCGGGGCCACCGAGGTGGTGCTCACCGACGGGTCGGAGCCGGGGTTCGTCGCCGCCGGTGACCGCTTCGCCGAACTCGACGCCACCGTCGACGCGACGATCGTGGCGCTGTTGCCGGGGCTGGACTCGACGACCATGGGTTGGAAACAGCGAGGTTGGTACGTCGACGACGATGTCACCGCAGGTCTGTTCGACCGCAACGGCAACGCCGGACCGACCGTGTGGGTCGACGGGGCGGTGGTTGGAGCATGGACGCAGCGACCGACCGGTGAGATCGTCGTCGAGATCGAGACGACGCACGGAGCCGAGGTCGCAGATCGTGTCGACGCCGAGGCACGACGAACCGAGAAGTGGCTCGATGGAGTTCGGGTCAACTGGCGGTACCCCACGCCGGCCACGAAGCGCCTCGCCGGTTGAGGCTCCCCTCGCTGACCGCCGAGCCCGTCAGCTCACGACTTCGCTCGGCTCGCCAGCAGCGCTCCGCCGATGACCAGCGCGATGCCGCCGATCGCGAGTGGAGCGACCGTGTCGTCGCGGAACGCGACGCCGAGGATCAGTGACACAACGGGAATCAGGTAGGTGATGAAACTCGCTCGCGTGGATCCGACCCGGCCGACGAGCGCCCCCATGATCGCGAACGCGATGCCGGTACCGAATACGCCGAGCACGAGGACCGCGACGAAGGGACCGATCTCCCAGGAGGCGTCGCCCACGTCCCAGAGTCCGTAGGGGAGGGTCCACACGGTGGCCAGGGCGAGCATGCGCGCCATCAGCGGGAGCGAGCCGTAGCGCTGCTGGAGCGGCGCCGCGAGATTGACCGCGAATCCGTAGCAGACGGTCGCGCCGAGCACGAGGAAGACGCCACCCGCTTCGCTGGCTCCATCGCCGATCGACGGCAGGCTGATCAGTGTGATGCCGAAGAACCCGATCACGATGCCGGCGAGCAGCGGGCCGCGGGCTCGCTGGCGCAGCAGTACTGCAGCGACCGTGGCGGCGAAGATCGGCGTGGCGCCGTTGAGGAGTCCGGTCACCGAGGAGTTGATGTACTGCTCGGCGATCGGGAAAAGGGTGAACGGAATCGCGACCCAGATGACGGAGAGCAGCAGCAAGCGACCGCGGTCGTCAGCGGCGATCCGGATCGAGGCCTTGGGCAGGAGCGCGAGTGCGAGTGCGCCCGATCCGACGCGCAGCAGGGTGATCAACCCCGGTGGAAACGCATCGAGGCCGATGTCGATGAGGAGGAACGACGATCCCCAGATGACGGCGACCGAAATGAACAGCAGCCAGTCGTTCGGTGTGAACGAGCCGTCGTTGGCCGCATCCGACTGCTCGAACAGCTTGCGCTGCGTGGTGTCTGCATCGGCCATCGGGTCAACGTACTCACCCGCGGCGGGAACGTGCCGGCGGGTTTCGGCCATCGTCTGGCGTGTTCCTGCCGATCGCCCTGGCCGATCGGAGCGACAGCGGGAATGCATGCGTCGACGTCGAGGTTGACCAATTCCCGACCCAACCACTCGACTTTTACCGTTAGGCTTTTCCCATGGCAACGTTTCGTGACCTGCTCTCCGCAGCCAAGTCCTCGATCACCGAGATCGACACCGACACCGCGTCGACCAAGATCGACGACGGCGCGCTGATCCTCGATGTGCGCGAGCCCGACGAGTATGAGGAAGGCGCCATCCCCGGTGCCATCCACATTCCGCGCGGGCATCTCGAAGCACAGATCGAAGGCCGCATCATCGACAAGGACGCCCCGGTCGTCGTCTACTGCGCCGGCGGCGTGCGTTCGGCGTTCGCTGTGCAGACCATGGAGGAGCTCGGCTATACCGGGGCGCTCTCGATGGACGGCGGGTTCGGACGCTGGAAGGACGAAGGCCGTAACTGGAAGACCCCGGCAGCGCTGACGCCCGAGCAGAACAATCGCTACAAGCGCCACCTGCTGCTGCCCGAGGTCGGCACCGAGGGGCAACTCAAGCTGCTCGACGCAAAGGTGTTGATGCTGGGCGCAGGTGGCCTCGGCTCGCCCGCTGCGCTGTACCTCGCTGCCGCGGGTGTCGGCACCATCGGCATCGTCGACATGGATGACGTCGACGCATCGAATCTGCAGCGTCAGATCCTGCACAACGTCGACCGCATCGGTGACCGCAAGGTCGACTCAGCGAAGAAGACCCTCGTCGGACTCAATCCCGACGTCAACGTCGTCACGTACGACACGCGCCTCGATGCCTCGAACATCATGGACATCATCGCCGGCTACGACGTGATCGTCGACGGCGCCGACAACTTCCCGAGCCGCTATCTGCTCAATGACGCGAGCGTGAAGCTCGGCATTCCCGTCGTGCACGGATCGATCTTCCGATTCGAGGGCATGGTCAGCGTGTTCCACCCGCTCGAAGGGCCGACGTACCGCGACATGGTCCCCGAGCCGCCTCCCGCCGAGCTCGCACCATCGTGTGCCGAAGCGGGCGTGCTGGGTGTGTTGCCCGGCATCATCGGGTCGATCCAGGCACTCGAAACCATCAAGGTCATTCTCGATCTCGGCGACCCGCTCATTGGACGCATCCTCACCGTCGACACCAACGACATGGAATTCCGGGTGTTCAACCTCAAGGCGAACCCCGACAACCAGGTGGTGCACGCCAACGCCGACCGCATCGAGATCAAAGAACTCGATGGCCTCTGCGCTCCGGGCCTCTCCGGCTGACCCTCCTCCCGGCCGATCTGTGAGTGCTGGGGGCCGAAACCTCGGTCCAGGGCTCACAGTTCGGGGAGGATAAGTTCGCGGGCATGTCGATCAACGTGACGCCGTCGGGCCAAGTGTGCGGTGCGTCGGTGACCGGCGTCGATCTCGCGGCGCCGTTCGAGGCCGACGTCGTCGCCGAGATCCGGGCAGCCTGGCTCGAACACCACGTGCTCGCGTTTGCGGATCAGGCCATGACCGATGACGATCTCGAGCGGTTCACGCTCGCGTTCGGTGGCTTCGGCGATGACCCGTTCATCGCGCCGATCGAGGGCCGAGAGCACGTGATCGCCGTCGAACGTCGCGCCGACGAGACGGCCCCGTTGTTCGCGGAGAACTGGCACAGCGACTGGAGTTTCCAGGAAGCGCCACCTGCTGGTACCTGCCTGTTCGGCGTGACGATCCCGCCGACGGGAGGCGACACGCTCTACGCCGATCAACACGAGGCGCTCGACCAGATGCCCGCCCATCTGCGCTCACGCCTCGACGGAAAGATGGCGATCCACTCTGCTCGTGGCGGGTACGCACCCGACGGCACCTACGGCGACGACGATCAGGCGACCGATCGCAGCATGGCGATCCGCCCGTCGGAGGCCGCACTGGCCACCCAACTGCATCCGATCATCAGGGAGCATCCCGAAACCGGACGCCTCGGACTGTTCAGTTGTGTCGGGTACATCATCGGGATCGACGGGATGGAGATCGATGCTGCCCGCGACCTGCTGTTCGAGCTCTACGCCTGGCAGACGCGAGAAGAGTTCATCTATCGCCACCGGTGGGAGCCGAACATGTTGGTGATGTGGGACAACCGCTCCGTGTTGCACCGGGCGACCGGAGGTTACGACGGTCACGATCGTCTGCTGCACCGCACGACCATCGCCGCCGCCTGAGCGCGCCGCCGCACCGCCGCAGCT
>CALICC010000151.1 GCA_938049325.1 uncultured Ilumatobacter sp.
GGTCGCTGAGCGGCCCGTCGGTCTGCCCGTCCACATGAAGGTCGATACGGGCATGCAGCGCGTCGGCGCGCATCCGCACGCGGCGGTGTCGCTGGCCAGTGCCGTAGCCGACCGTGCCCCTGCGGTTCGGTTGGCCGGGGCCTTCACGCATCTCGCGGTCGCTGACGAAATGAGTGCGGACTCCGTCGAGTTCACCGACGGTCAGTTGGCGACGTTCGCGAAGCTCGTCGAGCAGTTGGGGCAGGTGCCAGCTCTGCACGCAGCGAACTCGGCGGCCGCGTTGTCGCGCGAGGATGCGCGGTTGTCGCTGGTGCGTATCGGGATCGCGATGTACGGAATCTCCCCCGGAGCTGATGTCGACGAGCTGTGTGCGGACCTCAGGCCGGCGCTCGAGCTGAAGGCCGCGGTCTCCTTCGTCAAGCAGGTGCGGTCCGGGAGCCGGATTTCTTACGGTCTTCGGCACCGGTTCAGCCGCGACACCACCGTGGCGACCATCCCGGTCGGGTACGCCGATGGCGTCCCGCGTCGGCTCGGCGAGGTCGGTGGCGTGGTCCTCATCGCCGGTCGCCGATGCCCGATCGTCGGCGTCGTCACCATGGATCAGATCATGGTCGACTGTGGCGATCTCGACGTCCGTGTGGGCGACGATGTGACGCTGATCGGCGAGCAAGGTGACGAACGGATCCGAGCTGAGGACTGGGCAGAGGCGCTCGGCACGATCGGCTACGAAATCGTCTGTGGCGTGTCGCGTCGGATCCCTCGCGTTCCTCGCCGTAGCATCCATCACTGATGTCCGACCCCGTCATCGCACTCCACGCCGGCAACCTGGCCGAGACGCACGCCATCGCAGCGGCGATCGCTGGACTGGCGCGCCCGGGCGACATCATTGTGCTTGCCGGGGAGATGGGCGCCGGCAAGACGGCGTTCGCGAAAGGGTTCGGCGAGGCGATCGGCGTCGTCGACAACATCACGTCGCCGACGTTCACGCTGGTGCACAGCTACCCGATCGAGGCGGGTCCACGAGCTGGCAAGGTCACGCTGCATCACGCGGACCTGTACCGGCTCGAGCGAACCGCCGAGGTCTCGGACCTGGCGCTGCGCGAACTCGCCGAATTCGCAGGCATCGTGCTGGTCGAGTGGGGCGATGTTGTCGACGCCTTCGGCGACCACCTCGTCGTCCATCTCGCGCCCGTGGTCGATGACGACGCCGAGGTGATGAGCCTCGACGGCAAGCGCGACATCGAGGTCGCAGCAGTTGGATCCAGTTGGGCGGGACGCTGGCAGCGGTTGCACGACGATCTTGGAGCGTTCCGATGCTGATCCTCGGGATCGAAACTGCAACCGAGCGAGTCAGTGTCGCGATCGGCGGGCACGAAGGCGTCATCGGTCTGTTCGAGATCACGAAGGGCCGCAGGCACGCCGAAACGCTGGTGCCCGCGATCGAGTTCACGTGCCAGCAAGCGGGTATCGACCTCGACGAGATCAGCGTCGTGGCGGTCGACGTCGGCCCCGGACTCTTCACCGGGATGCGCGTCGGGCTCGCCGCGGGCAAAGCAGTCGCGCAGGCGCTGCGTATCCCGATGATCGGCATCACCTCGCTCGACCTCTTGGCGTTTCCTTCGCGGCACACCGACCGCGTGGTGGTGCCGGTGATCGACGCTCGCAAGGGCGAAGTCTTCTACTCGATGTACCGCCAGGTTCCCGGGGGCATTCAGCAGATTGCCGATCCCCAGGTCGGGCCCGTCGACGAGCTCGTTGCCGACCTGATGGCCCGCAACCAGGACGTGCTCTGCGTCGGCGATGGTGCGCGGCGCTACTCCGAAGAGATCCTCGACGGCTATCGCTGCGAGATCGGCGGCGATGCCTTCCCGTCGGCGAGCCCGTTGGTCGAACTCGCACATTCTCGAGCGTTGCGCGAAGAGTGGGTTCAGGCTCGCGAGATCGAGCCTGTCTACCTGCGTGCACCTGACGCCTTGATCAACTGGAAGACGCGAGCGGCGCGATGAGTGTGATCGAGCGGATGCTCGGACGCGACGGCGATCCGGTTCCCGGACGTTCTGATGGCGTGTTCGCGGTGATGCCGATGCGCCGTCGCGACCTCAAGGACGGGGTCTACGAGACCGAGCGTCACGCATACCCCCGTCCGTGGTCGCCGTCGGTCTTCCAGAGTGAGCTCGAGCAGGTCAAGTCGGGTTCGCGCTACTACGTGGTGGCGCGACGCATCGACGAGAGCGACCGACGCGGGCGAGGCGCCATCGCCGGCCACGCAGGGCTTTGGTTCACGGCCGACGAAGCGCACATCACGAACATCGCGGTGCACCCCAACGCCCGTCGCAACGGCGCCGGGAAGCTCCTGATGTTGGCGCTCGCCGACGAAGCGATCCGGCGTGGATGTGTGGGATGGACCCTCGAGGTTCGACTGTCGAGCGTCGGGGCGCAGCAGCTCTACGCGCGTTTCGGATTCGAGGCAGCGGGAATCCGCAAGCGCTACTACGAGAACACCGAAGACGCGATCGTCATGTGGTGCAACGACATCCAGTCGTCTGCCTACCGCGACCTGCTGCGTGAACTGGGAGCCTCGACATGACGGACGAACTCGTGGTCGATGAATCGACCCTCGTGCTCGGGATCGAGACGAGCTGTGACGAGACCGCGGCGGCATTGGTCATGGGGGGCGATGATGTGGTGTCGAATGTCGTGTCGACACAGATCGACCTGCACGCCGACTTCGGGGGAGTCGTGCCCGAAGTCGCGTCGCGGGCACATCTCGACGCCTTGAATCCCGTCGTCGCCCGAGCGATCGTCGAGGGCGGTGTCGATGAATCGCGCATCGATGCGATCGCGTGCACCGTCGGCCCCGGACTGGTTGGTGCGTTGCTGGTCGGTGTGTCGGCAGCAAAGGCATACGCCCTTGCCTGGGACAAGCCATTCATCGGTGTCAACCACATGGAGGCACACCTGTATGCGGCCTCGCTCGAGGATCCAACGCTCGAGTTCCCGCTCGTCGTGCTTCTGGTTTCCGGCGGCCACACGATGCTGGTCGAGATGCAAGATCACGGTCGCTACCGGCTGCTTGGTCAAACCATCGATGACGCAGCGGGCGAAGCGTTCGACAAGGTCGCTCGATTCCTCGATCTCGGGTATCCCGGTGGGCCCGCGATCGACGAGGCGGCGATGCTCGGCGACCCCGATGCGATCCCGTTCCCGAGGGCGATGAAGGACGACGGGCTCGACTTCTCGTTCTCGGGACTCAAGACCTCGGTCATGAACTACGTTCGCAAGCACCCTGACGTCGGCGACGCTGACGTCGCGGCTTCGTTCCAGATGGCGGTCGTCGACGTGCTGGTCCACAAGGCGCGCAAGGCGGCGCGCGACGTCGGAGCGACGGGCATCGTGCTCGGCGGTGGCGTCGCGGCGAACTCGCTGCTCCGCGAGGAGGTGCTCACCGCGTGCAATGCCGATGGCATCCAAGGCTTCTTGCCGAGTCGGGCGATGTGCACCGACAATGCCGCGATGATCGCCGCAGCTGGTTGGCACCGCCTGCGGTCCGATGGTCCATCCCCGCTCGACTCCGGCGCGATCCCGAACCTCAA
>CALICC010000152.1 GCA_938049325.1 uncultured Ilumatobacter sp.
CCGCGGCGTGATCGTGACGAAGAGTGCACCCGTGATGCCGCCCGGCGGCAGCACTTTGTCAACCACGCCGCCCATTGCGCGCAGCGTTGCTTCGCGAAGTCGGATCGGTGCCCCGTCGACGGTCACAGCTCGGATACCGAGCGCCATCTTTCCGGGCGTGCGCCCACGGAGCCAGGTCTCGAATCCGATCGGATACGCGAACAGCATGAGGAAGACGACCACGGCCACTGCCGTTCGCGCGGTTGACTCGTCGGCGGCGAAGATGAACCCGATGAAGGCGCTGAGGACGAACAGCAGAATGATCTGAATCGTCAGGTCGAGGAGACCGGCGAGGATCCGCGACGCGAAGCCCGCAGTCTCGACGTCGAGGACGACAGCTTCGGGCGTGATGATCCCGTCGGAGTCCCGTTCGGTCGCTGTTGTCGTGGTCCCGGCCCCCAGGTCGTGGTGCAGGCCCGCGATACTCATCGGGCACTACCGTAGGCGCTGGATGGACATCGATGCGTTCGTTGCGACGCACCAATATTCGTGGGCCCGCCTCGGCGACCTGACCCAGCGCGCCCGCAAACTGACGACCATCTCGTCCGATGATCTCGACGAGCTCGTCTCGCTGTATCAGCGCACCGGAAGCCATCTCGCGCACGCGCGGATCGAATACGGCGCCGACGAGGCGATCGTGGGCCGGCTCACCTTCCTCGTGGCCGAAGCGCATGGCGTGTTGTATGGGCGGCGCGAGACGAACGTCCGTGAGGCGGTCAGCCGCTTCTTGACGCTCACCTTCCCTGCCGCTGTGTGGCGAATACGTCGATTCATCGTCGTCGCCACGCTGCTGACGATGGTTCCGTGGATCGTCTTCCAGGTATGGATCGGCGTGTCGCCCGACGCGTTCAACCTGACGGGTGACCCGGCCGTGACCGAGGCGTACATCGAGAACGACTTCGAGGACTACTACTCGAGTCAGCCCGCACAGAACTTCGCCGGTCAGGTGTTTCTCAACAATGTGCGCGTCGGCATCTTGGCGTTCGCTGCCGGAATTCTACTGTGCGTCTTCACCGCCGGGATTCTCATCTACAACGGCGCAAACGTCGGCGTGGCCGGCGGCCTGTTCACCCATGTCGGTGAGTGGGAGCGCTTCTGGGGTCTCATCTTGCCGCACGGGTTGCTCGAGATCTCCGCCGTCATCGTGTCGGGGGCGGCTGGGCTCAGGCTCGGCTGGTCGGTGATCGCGCCGGGCGACCAGACGCGTTGGACCGCGTTGTCCGCTCAAGGAAGAGATGTCGGCAACGTCGTGATCGGACTCATCATCGCGTTCGCCGTCGCGGGACTGATCGAAGGGTTCGTGACCGGCCAGCCGTGGCCGACGAGCCTGCGGATCGGAATCGGGGTGCTCGCATTCGTGGCGTTCTGGGGCTGGTCACTCGTCTACGGCAAGCGAGCCGACGAGCTCCTCCGAGCCGAATCAGCCTGACGACTAGGGTCGGCCCGATGTCGACGACGTTTGAAATGCTCGGATCTGATGGCGGCCACTACTGGGTTCGCGACGATCCCGACGATGGCGGCAACCGGTCGCTCACATGGTTCGGCATCGCTCCCGACCGAGCGTGGGCGCACGTGTTCTGGGGCATCGTCGTCACGACCGATCGTGCGACCGACGATGTTCGCGGCTCGTGGTGGGACGTGCCGCTCGGTGGCGTCGGCGGATCGGGTGATCTGAGTCTGGTCCTCGACCAACAGGCCGACGTGACGCGGCTGACGGTCACCGACCGGACCGGAGGGTTCGGCCTGTCGTCGATGAGTACCGAACAGCCGATCGTGCGTCCGGGAGCGGTCGCTCCCACGGGCGCCGAGGCGACGGGTCCGGGATTGACAGGCGTGTTTCAAGGCAGCTCCGGGGGTTACTACTACATCCGCGAAATGTCGAACGGCGAGGTGGTGTGGTGCGCACTGCGCACCGACTACACCGCAGCGCATGTCTTCAAGGGTGCGCGCCAGAGCAACGGCACCGTCACCGGGGTCTACCGAGACCTCGGCGGATCGCTCGGCGGCACCGACTGGAGCGGCGTGTTGAGCGTGCAACCAGACGCAGCGCACAGTGCAATGACCTTCGTGAGCGCGGTCGGCGAACACGACGGCGGCGCCCCGCGCGAGTTCGGCGACGCCACCTGGGCTCGCGTCACCACCTGACGCGTCAGCGCGTCTGACCCTCGACTCCCACCTCGTCGAGCACTTCGTGGTTGTCGTTGTGGCTGTGGGTGAAGCCGAGCTCGCGTTCGATCGCAACCGTTTCGGTCGACCGGAACGCGAGGATGTAGGCACGCCGGAATCCAGCAGTCGAATTCCCGCCCGAACCGTGCATGACGCGTTCGTTGTGCACCGTGACGTCGCCGCGTGCGATCGGAACCTCCACGACCACGTCGTCGCTGCGCAGCGTCGTGCCGAGCGCGTGCGAATCACCCCGGTCACCGAACTGCGGTGCATGCGGGCGAAGCGACGGTTCGTCGACCGTTCTCGGCACGAACCGCATACAGCCGTTCTCGATCGTCGAGTCGTCGACGGCGAGCCAGAACGTCGCTGTCCGGGTGTCGGGCGTGTCGGGCCAGTACGCCATGTCTTGGTGCCACGCGAACTCGGC
>CALICC010000153.1 GCA_938049325.1 uncultured Ilumatobacter sp.
CTGTCCCTGGCACGACGATCACGTCGGGCCACGATGCGTCGACATCGTCTTCCGGCATCGCCGTCTCGATCCCGTGTTCCGCACACCAGGCAATCAAGGCGTCCGTCTCGACCTCACCGACGATTGCGTCGTACGCGAGAAGCCGTCGGGCACCGACGACGGCGTCAAGAGCGATCAGTCGATCGACGATTCGCGCCGATCGCTCAGGCCGGTCAGCCAGCGCGCGACGCATGGCACGCATCTGCTGTCGAAGCGCACGCTTCGCCTCGACCACGGCATCGAGCGACACCTCGTTCTGGTCGGCCATGCGTCGGCAGCGTACAGTTCGAAGCAATGAGCGATCAGACGAGTGAACAGTCCGACGGCAGCTTCGACGCTGGCCACTTCCGAACCGTGATGGGCCACTTCCCAACCGGTGTCACCGTCGTGACGGGCTTGGATGCCGACGGCGCACCCCACGGGTTCACCATTGGTTCGTTCACGTCCGTTTCGCTTGACCCGCCGATGGTCGGCTTTCTGCCGCAGATCGGCTCGGCGACGTGGGAGGCAATTGCCGCATCGGGCAGCTTCTGCGTGAACGTGCTCAGCGATCAGCAGAGTGATCTGTGTTGGAAGTTCGCCAAGTCGGGCACCGACGAGACCCGCTTCGACGACGTCGACTGGCATGGCGCTCCAACCGGCTCGCCGATTCTCGATCGAGCTGTCGCTTGGATCGATTGCACGGTCGAAGAGGTCTACGACATGGGGGATCATCACTTCGTGCTCGGACGGGTCGGATCCCTCGATGCTGACGCTGACCACGACGGCAATCCACCCGTTCCGCTGCTCTTCTTCAAAGGCGCGCTCGGCGGTTTCGCTGCAGAAGGCTGACCTCAATCGTGGTTTCACGCCAGGCGTGAAACGGACGAATGTGCATTCACGCCAGGCGTGAAACGGACGGAATGTGCGTTCACGCCTGGCGTGAAACGGACGGTCGTGGCGCAGACTGGGGGGATGAAGCAGCGGGTGCCGGTCGCAGTGGGGTTGGATGTGTTCGTCGTGGTGGCGTTCGCCGCAATCGGACGCCGCAACCACGACGAGAGCCCCGGCGTCACCGGACTGATCGAAACCGCTGGACCGTTCCTGATCGGGCTCGCTCTCGCTTGGGCCGCGGCTCGCGCCTGGCGTGAACCGTTCGACCTCACGACCGGCGCGATCGTGTGGATCGGTACCGTCGCGATCGGCATGCTCGCCCGCAAGTTCTTGTTCGACGACGGCACCGCCACGTCATTCGTGATCGTCGCCTCGGTGTTTCTCGGTGTGTTCCTGAACGGGTGGCGCGCCGTCGCACGACGACGCGCGTGAGCTCGCTCCGGGCTACGACACCGTGACCGAGTCGCTGGCGCTACGACCGAACACCTCCGGTGCGAAGATCTCCTCGGCGCGAGTCGGCGGGACCACGAACTCGCCGGGCGTCGTCGCCCGGGCGATGTACGTGTACTCGTAGGTGCCCGCAGACAGATATTCGCTGAACGCTTCCACCCGGTCGTCGCGGAGGTTCTGGTGATCGAACCAACGCCACCACCAGTACCCGAATCGACCGCCACCGAAGTCGGAGTCTTCGGGAACGACCGACGGCGACGTGGCGAACGCCGGGTTGACCGGTTCGAGCCCAGCCGGGAGCGGGTCGATCAGCGCCACCTGCGTCCGACGAGCATCAGCAACCATCGTCAGCCGCACCCGCACCGTCGCTCCTGCCGCGATCTGCCAACTTCCGTCGGCGTTGCGAACCACGTCGGTCGGGTCGTCGACCGCCTCATAGATGCGCTCGACGACGAACCCTTCGTCGCGCGGGTCCAGGTCGAGATCGTCGGGCGCGTAGCTCAGCGCCAAGCGGTAGTACAGACGACCAGCCCCGTCCTTGTCGATGACAATGGTGTTGTCCCCGGCGGCGATCACGTCGGCCATCGGCACCGTCGTCAGCGACGTGTCGGTCGACCGCTCACGGAACTCGGCCTCAGCGGCGTACGTGTCGCCGAGCCAGGCACGAGCCACGAAGTCAGGATCGATCGACTCGAACGTGTCGAAGTACTCGTTGAGTGCGAGCAGGATGAACGAGTTCTCCTGCGCGTTGTTCCAGCGACCTCGAGTCTGATTGCCGAGCAGTCCGGTCACGACCTTGACGATCAAATCACTGTCGGGTGTTTCACGCACGAGAGCGTCGAGGATCATGCCGTCCGTACGGCGACTCGAGTGAGTGATCACGTAGGCGTCTTCGCCGTAGCTCGTGGCAAAGGTCGCCGCCGATGGCGTTTCGACGGCTGCGTTGGTGATCATCCGTTCGATCTCGTCGCGAGCTTCCGGGTCGGTGATGACCGTCCAGAGCTGAGCGATCGAGTCGATCTGCAGCGTGGAGTTCGCCCCTCGCCGGTACAGGGCGAGCGCCTTGGCAGGGTCGTCGTCGCCCGCGACCGCTCGGACATAGAGGGCGTATGCACTGATCGCGTCCTTCGTGGACTGCGAGTAGTTCTGTGGGATGAAGTCCTCGATCGCTCGAAGGTGGTCGAGCGACACGTCGAGCACGAACTGGTCGACGGGGTATCCGTTCTGTTGCGCGAGCACCTGTGCGTGCGTCGCTTGGACCGACACCCACGGAATCGACTCGCGGCTTCGTTGCCAGCGTGGGAACCCGCCGTCGTTGTTCTGCAGTGCCTGCAGGCTCGCGATGTCGTCTGCGACGACGGTGTCGAGCGTGGCGGCGTCGGGAAGTCCGGCAGCGTCGAATGCGTCGAGCACGTCGCGCAACGCGGCCACCGCCATGATCCGCGACGCATAACCGTCGGCCGAGTCGTACCGGTATTCGTACAGGTACAGCACCGAGTCGGTGAGCGCCTGCAAGGCGGTCGACGACGTCGAGATCTCGAGACCGCCGAACTGCGGGAACACTCCCGTCGGTGCGAGCATCGGTTGGCCGACGGCAGCATCGCCGTCAATCACGCCGTAGGTCGCGAACGCCTCAGACGTCGCCGGGGTGTACACCGGGAGTGCGATGGCCGCCGCGTCGGCGAACTCGCCGCTCACCGATGCGACGCGGAACCGAGCGGTACCCACATCGGCAGCTTCGGCCGGGAAGCGCACTTCGATGCGATCGTTCGCCGGCACGGTGACACGACGGCCGGCGCCGTCGGTCAGGTCGAGGTTCGCCGTCTCGATCGCGACGTCGACGTCGAGCGGACCGTCGGTGAGGTTCTGCACCACGACCGGCAGTTCGAAGCGGTCACCGAAGTTCAAGAACCGCGGCGCCGAGGGTCGCACGCTGATCGGGAGCCGGGCGGTGATGTTCGATTCACCGGACCCGAATCGATCCACGCCGTCGAAACTGACGGCCATCACGCGATAGCGAGTCAGGTTGTCGGGCAGGTCGACGGCGACGGTGACCTGGCCTGATGCGTCGGTCGCCTCATCAGGCGCGAAGACGGCAAGTGCATCGAAGTTGTCGCGCAGATCGATCGGCGCATCGCTGTTACCCGAAGCCACTCGGCCCTCAGCCGGAGCCGCACCGTCGGCGGTGTCGGCCGCGAAGTCGCCATCGGCCTCAACCGACGCAGGAGCCGATTCCTCCTCCATTGCTTCGACCGAGTCATCTTCACCGCCGCCGACGAAGAGGTCGGGGTTGGCCAGGATGATCGAGTTGCGGAGCAGCTCAGGGCGCAGCCGTGTCGAGACCGAGCCGTAGAACACCGAGACCGGGTCGAGCAGTTCGTAGCCGCTGAGCGACAGCACCGCCTCGTCGACGACGATCAGAGCCACGCCGGCATCGGCAACGGGTTCGCCGTCGGCACCGAGCACGCTCACCGAGACCGACGTCGATTCGCCCGGAGCGAGCTCGGTCGCCTCGGGTGTTGCCGTGACCGACAACGTCCGCTCGACCGGCGGGATCGCGAGGCTGATTTCGCCGACGGCGAATGCCGGTTGTTTCGGCGCGTCCGGCGCCGGAGTGCCGTCATCGGCGGTGCGATCGGTGGCGCCGACCATGTCGACACGGACGTTGAGATTCGGGATGTCGTCGGAGGCCACAGGCACGCTGATGATCGCGCTGCCGTCGGGTGCATCGAACGACATGACCGACTCGACACCCGCCCGGGTCACGATGACCAGGCCCGAGGCCGGAGCGAATGGCGCCTGCACGAGCAGTTCGGCCGTGTCGCCCGGCGCGTAGTTCTCGGCGTCGGGAATGATCGTGACCTCGCCCTGTTCGAGGTCACGGGTCGGCACCACCGACGATCCACTGACCCACTGCGTGTAGACGGCTCGGTTCTGACGACCGTCGTCGTCGCCGACGATGGCGGTGATCTCGTAGCGGCCCCCGACGTCGGTCGTGAACTCGCAGCGCATGGCAGCGTCGGGAGCATCGTTGGTGACGGTGTCGCTTGACGTGATCGTGCACGTCTGCTCGTCGACGATCTCGCGGACGTAACGATCGTCGCGCAGGACGGTGTCGATGCGCCCAGCGGTGACATCGACGGTGCGGCCGGCAACCGGCGCGCCATCGACGTCGACGACGGTCGCGTCGATCACGATCGGGTCACCCTGTTCGACCCAGCCGCGATCGCTGCGGAGGCCGACGTAGTAGCGCGCCGGGTGGACGAGCAGGCTGGTCTGCGACGAGATCGCCTGACGGTTCACGTCGAACACGGTCGCCTCAGCGCGCACCGTGGTGGGCTGGTCGACCAACATCGGTTCGCCGTCATCATCGTTCTGCGAACTGGCGGGAGTGTCGGCGAAGTCGATCTGGAGGAGGTGCGTGCCTCCTGCATCGGTGCGACCGACGAACTCCTGGTACCGAGGGTTGTTGCTACTGCTCGGGAAGAACTCGTCGCCACCGAAGTCATCCTCGTAGCTCGAATACCACCACGGCGTCCAGACGCCGAACGAGAAGTCGTGCCAGTTCGGCGGGTTGTACGACGAATCGGTGGTCGACACGAACCAATTGACCTCGGAGTCTCCGAGCGGCCCACCGGCGAAGTACTCGGCGTCGACAGCGACGGTTGCCGGCTCGACCACGTAGTACGGGGCGGGCGATTCGGCTCGGACGTCGACTTCGTATTCGGGTGTGCGGAAGTCTTGGACCTGGAAGTTGTGGTTCCAGCGGGCGTCGAGGATCTCGTTGCCTTGCGCGTCGAGAGCGACCATCTCGATGCTCGCGAAACCGGTGTTCGACGCTTCGGGAAGGTCGATCGACAGGTTGAAGCCACCGAGCACGTTCAGCGGCGCGGTGTCGGTGACGAGTTCGTTGCCTTGCGGATCGAACACCGTGTACCGCACCGAGTCACCGTTGACCAGCTGTGTGATCTGTGCGTCGTCGTCGTTGCCGCGGACCAAGCCGGTCACGGAGACGGTTTCGCCGGGCCGGTAGATGCCGCGGTCGTCGATCACGTACCACGAGCTGCCTCGACGCTGCGACGACTCGCTCCAACCGGAAGTTCGCAGCATCACCGATCGGTCGCCGCTGGTCGCAACAAGGGCGGTGACTTCGACGGTGGTGAGCGGAACGCGGGCGACGCCGTCGGCGTCGGTGGTCGCTGCCTGGCCGGTTCCGATGAATTCGATCTGGGCGTTCGCGACCGGTTCGCCGGTCAGGAGATCCGTCGTCCACACCAGGATCTCGTTGCCGACGGAGAACGCATCGATGCCCAACGTGGACGTCTGTACCCAGGTGAACGCCGGCTCGTTGCGCCAGAAGTCGTCGGAGTCGGGGCTGACGGCCGGGTCGGGTCCGACCATGACGACGATCGGTCCGCCGGATTCGGCGAACGCCGACGAGAGGTCGACGACCGTCTCGGCGATCTCGTCGGTGTCGGCGTCGATGTCGACCGTCGTCTCGAGCACCACCGGCCAACCTGGCTGCGGTTCTTCGTCGCCGGGTTCCGACCGATAGGTGAAATCGCGGAAGTCGCGGACGTACTGGCGATAGTCCTCGAACTGGCTGGGCGTGACCTGCCAGGCGCGCACCGAGAGTTGCTCGTGGTTGACCGTGGTGTAGCTCAGGCTGGGAGTTTCGGCAAACGGATCCGTGGTGACGAAGTCACGTTGCGGACCGACGAAGAACGGGAGAGCGTCGCCGACATCGAACTCCTCTTCGAACTCCTCACCGAGCGTCTGGCCGAACACGTCGGCGATGTCGGGTGCGATGGTGACGGTGTAGGTGGTGTTACCCGACGTGGCACCACTGATGCGCAGGAAGCTGCCGGAGGCGTTCACGCGCAAACCCGGAACCGCTGGTTCGACGTTGATCCAGGTGGGGTCGAACACCGACCGATCGACTTCGTTGTTGAACTCGATCTCGAACGGCGCGAACGGCGGGCAACGATCTCGGCAGTCGGTGTCGTTCACCCGGAGCGGCGCATACGTGCGGCCCGATTCGGAGAACGATCCGGAACTGGTCCGCGGCCCCTCGAGCGACGGAATCGCTGGGCCGATCGTGACGCTGACACTGGTGTCGGTCGACAGTGTCGAGGTCGGCACGAACGCAAAGGCGCGATCGGGCAGCGCCGAGTCGAGGCGACGACGAACGTCTTCATCGATCTCCGCGTCCGTGGCGAGGCGCACCGACGTGACATCGCCCGCATCGAAGTCGATCACGTCGAGCACCGCAGCCGGGTCGACGCGCTGATCGAAGAAAGCGACGAAGACGGGATCGAGACCCATCGATTCGGCGAGGCCGTCGAGGCGTGTGACGGTCGCCGGCGGCGTCGAGAACGTGAAGCTGAACGCGTCATCGAGCACAGCACCGTTGACCGACTCGGTCTCCGCCGGGACGGTGACGGTGTAGTCGGTTGAAGCCGGAAGTCGATCGAGACCGCCCTGTTCCTGATCGGTTGGAATGACTTCGAAGCGCAGCGTGCGGGTGCCGATCCAACGCCAGCGACCTTCGATGCCGTTCGCTGCGCCGATGTCAGGCGTGACCTCGACCGGCACGTCGATGGCATCGAGTTGGTCGAGGGTGGCGAGCTCGACCATCGGCTCGTTGAACGTGATCGCGATGAACGGTGCGATGTCGACGTCGCCGTCGGGCTGGAAACGGAGTACCTCGAGCGGCCCCTCGGCCTGTGCGTCGGGCACGGTCGGAGCGTCGAGCGATGGTGGGAACGGTGCGGTCAGCGTGTCACCGACCACTGGCGGGGTGAGCGAGTCGACGGGACGATTGAAGTCCACCACGTCGGTGTCGGGGACCGACCACTCGGGGAGGCGGTCGAGGACCGCCGCGACCTCCGCGTCGCTGAGCTGGGTGCCTTCGGCGACGTTGATCTGCTGGACGACGGTGTCGATTTTCTGGCCTTCGCTGAGGATCAGGCCGAGTTGCGACGCAGACGTGGACGCACCCGACACCCCGGTGCTCCCACCGCCGCTGGAACCACCAGACGGCGGATCGACCACGGGAGTGTTGGTCGCCCCACCGGGGCCGGTGGTCGTCGGGCCGGTTCCATCGGTCTGTTCGCCACCACCACCGCTACACGCGGTGACCGTCATTGCTGCGGCGGCGAACATCGCCATCCATCGCTTCGTGTTCATGGTGCACTCCCCTGTTGGTCGTCACGGTAGGTCGCCGAGCGACCGCCATCAGGTGATTGGACGTTCCCAGATGTCAACGGGTTCCGCGACCTGGTCGATTTGTGACCTCCGCACTGGTCAACCTCGAAGATGTCGGTAAGTTCGCCCGCAGCGGACCGAACACCAAACGAATCCTTCAACACGAAACCTTCGAGGTGCACATGTCCCTTCTCTCACTCACCCACCTCAGGCGGCCACGCAACATGGCACTGGGACTCCCGCTCCTGATGATGGCAGGGCCGTGTTCGTCCTCACCCGATGCGCCCGACGTGTTCGACGCAGTTCGCAATGACGCGTACACCGCATACGAAAACGCGTCGCAGCAGGAGATCATCGAGTCGGCCGAGGGCCCTTTCGGGGGATTCTCCAACGACGACTTCACCGTGGTCGAAGACCGCGCCGACAACGGAGCTCAACCCGGTCAGGGCCAGTTCCGCGTCGCGTGCGACTTTTCACACTTCGCGTACGACGACCCGATCGTGAAGCCGAACGAATTCGGCGCCGCGCATCTCCACATGTTCTGGGGCAACACGACGACCGACGCCGCGTCCCGTGTGACTCCGGACGCCGATCCTGACGACCCCACACAACTCCTGGAGAATGGCGGCGGTACGTGCCAGGGCGGCGTGCTCAACCGATCGGCGTACTGGATGCCCGCGTTGTACTCGGGGGGCTCAGGACCGGATCGCCAGATCGTGCTGCCCAGCGATATCACCATCTACTACAAGTCGTATGCGCCCGACATCGTCCAGCCGCTCCCCCAGGGAGTGGAGTTCCTTGCCGGCAACATTTCTGCCGGCGGAGCGCACGGCGTGAGCTTCGTCGCCAATCAGCGCCTCACGTGGGGCTGCTACGAACCGAACCGCGGGCTCATCGTCGAAGACCGATCGACCATCCCGACCGACTGCACCCCCGACCAGACCATCCAGGCAGTGGTGCAGTTCCCTCAGTGCATCGCGACCGACGCGTCGGGCGACCCGGTGCTGCGTAGCGCCGACCATCTGTCGCACACGATGCAGGTCGACAACAACGACGCGTGCCCGGCGAGCCACCCGTATCGCGTGCCCCAAATCAGCTACCTGGTCGAGTTTCCCAACCTCGGCGCCACCGAGGTGTCGAAGTGGCGGCTTTCGTGCGACGCCGGGTTCAACAACGAGAACCCGCCAGAGCCTGGAGGATGCCTTCACGCGGACTGGATCGGCGGCTGGAACGACCAGACGATGGACGCGTGGATCACCGGCTGCCACAACGGTCCGGCCGGCCCACGCAATTGTTCGGCGGGCCAGACCGGTCAGAACGGCACCAGCCGCTGGTTGCGCGACATCGACCGGTCGCGCACCGAGTTCCTCGTTCCCGATCCGTGCAACTCGTGCTTCAACGACCGGATGCCGTTGCTCGACATCGACTGACGTCGCTCGGATTCCCGCTCGTCGGGAACGCCCTGCCAACATCATCCGATGACCAGCGCGTTTGCATCATCGGTTGATCCTTCCGACGTCGGCTTCGACGCCGATCGTCTACAACGAATCGATCGGCACTTCGCCCAATACGTCGACGACGGCCGATTGGCCGGCTGGCAGGTCGCCATCATGCGCCGCGGCAAGCTCGCGCATCACAGCACCTACGGCCGCCGCAACTTGGAGTCGGGTGCCGACTGGACCGACGACACCATCGCGCGCATGTACTCGATGTCGAAGCCGGTCACGTCGGTGGCTGCGATGATCCTGTTCGAAGAAGGACACTTCCAGCTGAAAGATCCGGTGTCGAAGTACATCTCGTCGTTCGCCGACGCTCGTGTGTACCGCAGCGGTTCGTTCCAGGCGCCCATCACCGAGCCGCTCACTGAACCGATGCGGATCTGGCATCTCCTCACCCACACGTCTGGGCTCACGTACGGCTTCCACAACACGCACGTGACCGACGCGATGTACCGCAACGACGGGTTCGAATGGGGAACGCCCGAGGGGCTCGACCTCGCCGGATGCTGCGACCGGTGGGCTGCGCTCCCCCTTGCGTTCCAGCCCGGCAGCGAGTGGAACTACGGCGTGTCGACGGACGTGCTCGGTCGGGTGGTCGAGGTCGTGTCGGGTCAGTCACTCGATGAGTTCTTGCGCGAACGGATCTTCGAACCGCTCGGCATGGTCGACACCGACTTCTGGGTCCCCGACGACAAGCGTGATCGTTTCGCCGAGCTGTACTTCCGGAACCCATCGACGAAGCAGGCAACGAAGATGCCGGCTCCCGGTCTGCGCAAGCGCCCCACCATGTTGGGCGGCGGCGGCGGACTCTGCGGCACCGCGTCGGACTACCTGCGATTCACGCAGATGCTGATGGACCGAGGTGAGCTCGACGGCCAGCGGATCCTCGGCTCGCGCACCGTCGACTACATGACGTCGAACCACCTGCCCGGCAATGCGGTGCTCGAGGACTTCGGGCGACCACTGTTTGCCGAGACGACGTTCGACGGCATCGGGTTCGGGCTCGGTTTCTCGGTCGTACTCGACCAGGCGGAGAACAAGGTGCCGGGAGCCCCGGGCACCTACTCGTGGGGTGGCGCGGCGAGCACGATCTTCTGGAACGACCCGACCGAAGAGATCACAGCCCTGTTCCTGACGCAACTGCTGCCGTCGAGCACGTACCCGATTCGACCGCAGCTGCAACAGCTCGTGAGCCAAGCCTTGGTCGACTGAGCCGGAGCGGGGCCGTTCGCTAGTCGGCGCCGCGGAGTTTGAGGTACAGCGCCATCAGCGCGCCGAGTACGACGAGGATCACGACGATCCGCACGATGAACCGCAGCGTGCCGACGATCCAGCCGAACGCGAAGTAGACGATGAGCGCGACGATGATCCATCCGACCACCGATGCCGCTACCGAGCGACCGCCTCCAGCTGCCATGAGCACATCCTAGGGCTGCGACGGGGAGTGGTCCCCGCAGACATTTTCATGAGCGTCGCTCACGATGACATCCATGAAAACACCTCAGAACTTCACCTCGCTCCGTTCCCTCCTCGTCGGCGCCGCCGCCGTGATCACGACCGGCACCGTCGCCGTCGCGAACTCCGCCAGCGCGGGCCCCGCCGCCGGATCCGAAACGTGTTTCGACTCAGGGGCACCTGCCGGCGCCGCCGTCGTGGTCAACGGCACCGCCGTTCGTGCCACCGGCAAGGGGTACCTCAACTTCTATGCGCCGGGCCCGGACGCCACCCCAGCCGACAACTCAAGCGTCAACTTCGACGTTGGTCCGGCGATCGCCAACTCCGTCGTCGTGCCGGTCGAATCGGACGGTCAGACCTGCCTCTACAACAGCGTCGAGACCGACGCCATCGTCGACCGCTCGGGTTACATCGCTCCCGGAGCGTTCTTCACCTTGCAGGACGGCATTCTTCGATCGCTGGACACTCGCGGTGGCCGCAAGTACCGCTCCACCGACATGGTGTGTGGCGCACCGGTGATCGGATCGAAGCAGGGCGACCTGCTCTTCGTGAACATCACGGCGGCGGCTCCCGAAGCTCGAGGCTTCTTGAACCTGTACCCGAAGGGCGCCACGAGTGCACCCGACGCCAACTCCGTCGTCAACTACGAACCTTTCTCCAACATCGCGAACGGTACGACGGTCACACTCGGCGAGAACGCCGAGCTGTGCATCTACTCGAGCCAACGCACGCATGTGATCCTCGACGTGATCGGATTCGTCCCCGCTGAGCAGGTGCGACCCGCCAACCCTGACAACTCCGCTGCACGCGTGCTCAACACTCGTGCGACTGGCTCGCTCGGAGCTGGCGACACCCAGTGCGTCGACACCGACGCCGCCGAGGGCGAAGCCGTCGTCGTGAACGGCACCGCTGTCAATGGCGGCGACATCGGCTTCATCAACATCTACCCGGATGGCGCTCCGGACCCCGCCGTGAATTCGTCGGTCAACTTCCGCCCCGGTGCGAACTTCGCCAACGGTGTCGTGGTTCCGGCCGGAACCGACGGTCGGATCTGCGTGTACGCCAGCGTCCCCGCCGATGTGATCCTCGACATCAACTCGTACCTGCTGGCTGGAACGTTCGTCCCGGACAACGCTGACGGGTCGGCCAGCCGACTCTTCGACACCCGCAGCTGACACCCCGACAAACCGCCGCCGGTGATCGTGTGATCACCGGCGGCTGTTGCGCGTCTACGCACGATAAGACACGCTCAGACGTTCGGGACGTGGAATGATCGGGCCAATGTCCAAGCGCAACATTGTGTGGTTGATCGTCGTGATCGTGAGCGGTGTGATCGGCGTGCTCGTCTTCGGGTTCCCGTGGGGCCTCGTGGTTCCCGCCGTGACACTGGCGGTGAGCGAGGTCGTCGAACGTCGGCGCCGCAGCCAGCTGCGCGCTGCGGCCGATTCCGAGAGCTGACTCAGAGTGTGTTGGTGATGGCGCCGGTTTCGGCTCCTTGCACCAACCGTGCGTACTTGCCCAGCACACCAGCGGTGTAGCGCGGCGCGTTGGGCTGCCAGCCTTCGCGACGAGCGGCCAGCGTCGCGGCGTCGACCTGGAGGTCGAGCGTCTTGGTCGGCACGTCGATGAGAATCATGTCGCCCTCCTCGACGAACGCGATCGGGCCACCGTCGGCGGCTTCCGGTGCGACGTGGCCGATACAGAAGCCCCACGTACCACCGGAGAACCGACCATCGGTGATCAATGCACAGTCACCGCCGCGGCCGGCACCTTTGAGCGCTCCCGTGATGGCGAGCATCTCACGCATTCCCGGGCCGCCCTTCGGTCCTTCGTAGCGAATGACGATCACGTCGCCTGCGTTGATCTCGCCGGCGAGGATCGCTTCCATCGCGAACGACTCATCGTCGTACACCCGAGCAGGTCCTTCGAAGTGCATCTGTTCGGCGGTGAGGCCCGCAACCTTGACGACTGAACCCTGCGGCGCGAGAGAGCCAGTGAGGATGTTGATCCCGCCTTCGCTGTGAATCGGCGCATCGACCGGGTGCACGACCACGCCGTCGGGCTCGGCGAGATCGAGCTCGGCGAGGTTCTCGGCCATGGTCTTGCCGGTCACCGTCATGCTGTCGCCGTGGATCATGCCGTTGTCGAGCAGGTGCTTGAGCACGCCGGGCACTCCTCCGACCTTGTCGAGATCGCTCATGTGGAACTTTCCACCGGGGGTCATGTCCGCGATGTGCGGAACACGATCAGCAATACGGTTGAAGTCTTCGAGCTCGAGCTCGACGCCGGCTTCGTTCGCGATGGCGAGCAGGTGGAGCACGGCGTTGGTGGAGCCGCCGAGCGCCGACGTCAGCGCGATCGCGTTCTCGAACGCCGGCTTCGTCATGATCTGGCGCGAAGTGATGCCGAGCCGGAGCAGTCCAACCACGGCTTCGCCAGCTGCGCGGGCGTCGACTTCGCGACGTCCGTCGATCGCGGGCGGCGAGGCGGATCCGGGCAGGCTCATGCCGAGCGCTTCGGCGATCGAGCTCATCGTGTTCGCGGTGAACATGCCGCCGCAGGCGCCTTCGCCGGGGCACGCCTTCACTTCGATGTCATGGAGTTCTTGGTCGTCGATCGTGCCTGCGGCATGAGCACCCACAGCTTCGAACACCGAGGTGATGTCGAGCGCCTTGCCGTTGTGCTCGCCGGGCATGATCGAGCCGTTGTAGACGAACACCGACGCGAGGTCGAGCCGCGCTGCTGCCATCAGCATGCCGGGGATCGACTTGTCGCAGCCGGCGAGGCCGACGAACCCGTCGAGACGCTCGGCGTGCATCACAGTCTCGACCGAGTCGGTGATGACCTCACGCGACACGAGCGAGGCACGCATGCCTTCGTGCCCCATCGAGATTCCGTCGGAGACGGTGATGGTTCCGAACTCCATGCCGAAACCGCCCGCAGCGAAGATCCCGGCCTTGGTGTGCTCGGCCAACTTGCGCAGCGTCATGTTGCACGGCGTCACTTCGTTCCACGCTGACGCAATCGCCACCTGCGGCTTTTCCCAATCATCGTCGCCCATCCCGATGGCGCGCAGCATCGAGCGCGACGGTGCTTTCTGCATGCCGTCGGTGACGTCGCGAGAGCGCGGCTTGATGTCGACGGGTTGATCGGGAGTTGCTGCCATGACCGCGACGATACTGCTCGGGGCCACCCACTGGCCTGGTGCTCTGAGCACCACCGGACGAATTGCTGACGAGAACGCGTGATGATGTGCGACGGCCGATGACCCGCGGGCTACCGTGACGCGATGGCGGTTGGGGGACGCGCGATTGACCGAGTCGGTTTCGACAGATTCGTGTTCGACACGATCCGCGAACGCCACGGTGGGGCCTCCGAACAACGGGGCGTCGACGGTGCCGGTGAAGCACTACTGGTTGGTTCGATCGCCTGGCCGTCGATGCCGATCGACTGGCTCGCGCTCAGCTCGCGCCGCGGACCCGACCACCTCGAACTCGACGTTGGCGACCCTCCTGACGTCGATCCCGATCTGGCGGAGCGGTTCATCATCGACACCGACGTCGACGACCTCACCGACCTCCTCGACGAGGAGGTCGGAAGCTGGCTGATCGCCACCGACAACCGGGTCGGACCGATCTATGTCGTGCTCGACGGACCCGATCCGGAGGAAGATCACACGCCGACGCTGTTCGTCGCGTGCCCAGAACCCGACGACTTCGGCACGGTCGACGTGGCAGATCTGGCCCTCGAAGCGCTCACGATGCTCACCCAACGGCGGTAGCCGAGTCGTTCCGCACCCGGTGTCTCGTGAGAAGATCTCTCCGTGACAGATCTCCTCACCCGCGCGGCCCAGGACGGCGAGGTCATCGCGCTCGATCCTCTGATGACGGCCGACGCCGCTGCTGCCGTCAATGCAGCAGTCCGATCCGGCGGTCCGTACGGCCTGTACGCCGCCGAGAAGTCCGAAGGACCGCTGCGGTCGGCGGTGTCCGAACGCCATGATGCAGCCCGCAACTACATCGCCACCGGCGGCTATGCCGGCGTCCAGGAACCCCCGTCGACGCTGATTCGCCGCACCGGATACTTCCGGTCGACGTTGATGCACGCCGACCGCGTGGTCGTGCCGGGGTTCGAAGCGTTGAACACACTCCCGGCGCTGTACGAGGCTGCCCGGCAGGTTCACTCGCGGCCCGTGGTCAGGCCCGCCATCTTGTACCTCAACCTGCTCGTCCCAGGCCAGGAGTTGGCCGTGCACATCGACGTTCCCGAGTTCATGGGAGCCGAACGTTCGATCACGCCACAGTGGCTGCTCGTCGTGATGCGTGCATCCGGGTTGTTCGAGGATCTCCGGGTTCCGATCACGACCGCGATCACGTATTTCGGCGACGCTCCAGGCGGGGCCCTTCGGTACTACCCCGACGGACCGGATGAGGGTGCCCAGCGCTTCGTGGCGACCGACAACACAGCGATGGTGCTCGACACCGATTCGACGTATCACGGCGTCGAACGAGTCGGCTCGCCCGACGCTCCGGCCCCGACCGAGATCGTCACCGGCGCCGCGCTGCACCACGACGGCGACGCGTGGGCGATGACGGCACCGAACGGCGATCTGCTGAACACATACGCCACCGACGACGTGCGGATCTCGATCTCGTGGAAGGCGTACTGCTTCGAGGACGAGGCAGCGGCGCAGACGTTCGAATCGAATCGAGGAACCCTGACGATCGCCGAGATCGAGCGGCGACTGTTCGCCGACCTACGCGATCGCGGACTGCTGCGAGATGACGAGTCACCATCGCTCAACGACATCGTCGACCTGCTGATCGACACGTACCAGCACTTCCCGAAGGTGTCCGATCGATAGTGTCGACATCGATGGCCTCGAGCACCACGGAGTTCGCTCCGGCACACGACGGATTGAAGCAATTGCGCAGGCGGTGGAAGCCGACCGGCGCCCCACGTGCAGCGATGCTCCTCGTCCACGGAATCGGTGAACACAGCGGCCGCTACGAGCACGTCGGTGGCGCGTTTGCCGATGCCGGCATCGATGTACTGGCGCACGATCAACGCGGCTTCGGCCAAAGCGACGGCCCTCGCGCCTTCGTCGAGGATTTCGACGAGTTTCTCGCTGATCTGCAACTCCTGATCGGTGATCGCCGCTCGCTCGACGTTCCCGTGATCCTGATGGGGCACTCGCTCGGCGGCCTGATCGCTTCGGCGTACCTCGTGAGCAACCGGCCCCAGCCCGACCTCGCGGTCTTGAGCTCGCCCGCACTCGCGGCAAACATGCCGCGGTGGCAGCGAGTGCTTGCACCAGCCCTCGGCACCGTGGTTCCGAGGTTCCGCGTCGCTGCAGACTTCGACGGCAGCATCTTGACGCGCGACCCCGAGGTCGGCGCAGCGTACGAATCCGACCCCTTGCGGGTGTCGGCGTCGACCGCTCGGCTCGGACGCGAGATCCTGCGCGCGATGAACGACGTCGAAGCGGGCCTGGAGCGCATCGAGTTGCCGATGTACATCCTCCACGGCGATGCCGACACGCTGATCCCTCCGTCGGCCTCCGAACCGCTCGGCGATCTCCCGAACGCGACCCGGCGAGTGTGGCCAGGCCTGCGACACGAGTGCCTGAACGAGCCCGAACAAGACGAGGTCATCGCGGCCATCGTCGAGTGGCTCGACGACAACATCTGATCGGTTCTCGCTCCGTCTCTTGGTTCGGGCGTGGCTGCGCAGGCCGGCGTCTCGGCAGCGTTGACCAGGAAACCGCGCGGGTCCGCTCGACGGGCTGAAAGTAGGTTGCGATGTTGTGCATGCGGAGATGTCGCCGGGGTTCGCATCGCTGCAGTTACGGCTGGTCGAGCGGTTCGTTGCGCTCGGTCTCGGCACGCACGCTGACGGCGCGAAGCGGCTGACCAACTTCCGACGCCGTCTCGGCCTGCGCTCCGATTCAGCTTCCGAGCCGCGCTGGGCCGATGTGCTCGACGCGATCGAATCCGCCGCTACCCACGCCGATCGGGTTGCCGCCGTGATGTCGGCGTGGAGGTCTCTTCCGCCAGCTGTCCCGGAACACATCGCCAACGGTTGGCCGACGGTTGGTGCGTTCTCGATCGAGACATCCGGACCCGTCGCCCGTACGCACTTCTATTCGATGGATGACGACAACCTGAGCCCGCTCCATCCGTCGAAGCTCGATGCTCGCCGAAACGAACTCAGAAGTGTTCTCGCCATCGTTCGACGCAGCCGGCCAGAGGTCGAGCGCGTCACCGGCGGCTCATGGCTGTACTCGACGTCGTCGTACCGCTCGCTGTTTCCCGTTGCGCACGTGACCCATGCAGTCGTGCGACGCCAGCGACGAACGTTCCAGGGCATGTCGCACTGGGGACAGTTCCTCAACCATCGCGGGCAGATACGCCGAGAGCTCGCCGACGAGTTCTGCGCACGCGTGACGAGGTGGGAGGGCGATGATCCGTGTGCCCTGTTCCCGATCAACACGCTCGAGGTCGACTCTCCTGTCGAGATCTTCGACAAACCATCTCGGTAGCACGGACAGGATCTCGGCTCCCAGCGTCTTGCGTTCCCCATCGGGACGGATCCCGAATGCGTGCGATCGAGCTACTGGCCGACACTCCCGTCGACCGCCTCGCGCAGCAGGTCGAGATGGCCGCAATGCCGGGCGGTCTCCTCGATCATGTGGAGCAACGCGTACCGGAGCGAGAACGTCATACCCTCGCCGCGAGCGATGTCATCGAGATCGTCGTCGATGACCGCACGCCGGGAGCGGTCACACTCCTTCAGATATCGGGCGATGAGATCAACGATCGTGTCGTCGACCGCGAGCGCGAAGGCCCCGTGCGGATCGTCGTCCGTCCAGGGCCAGTCGACATCGTGATCGGCGAAGTCGATACTGAACCAGAATCGCTCCGTTGCCGTGAGGTGCTTGACGAGACCGGCGATGGTCAGCGTCGTCGTCGGCACAGCCTGGGTGGCCGCCTCCTCGTTGGTCAACCCGCTCGCCTTGCGCACGACTGTGGACCGGAAGAAGTCGAGCATCGATTCGAGCATCTGACGCTCGGCGCCCTGCTGAGCTGGCCGCACACGATCGTCACCTGAGGACATGAGCGAAGTCTGATCGACAAGTCGACACACCACAACCCACCCACAGAACTCTGAGGTACCCCCTGATGAGGTTGCAACACATGGAACTCGCCACTGCCGTCGACGCCGTGAATTCGGCCATCGACACCTTGGCGCGTGTGGCTATCGACTCCGTCGGCGGCAGCGAATTGCGGAGCGAGCTCGCTCGCCTCAAGGCTGCCGATTCCCGCCTGGAGGCCCAGCTCGGGCGGCTCACGCATGCTGCCGACGCGTGTGGCGCGTTCATCGGCACCGGCGCTCGCGATACGGCCGAGTGGCTCGGCAAAGAGACCGGTACGTCGACTCGCGCGAACCGGTCGGCGTCCGAACTCGGCGAGGCGATGACGAAGTCTGACGAGTTGGCCGCTGCGGTCACGAGCGGGCGACTCTCGACCGACAAGGCCACCGCCGCGGTCGGCGCAGCGCGTGGTCGAGCGATCGACGACGAGCTCTTGGCCCAGATCGCCGATGTACCGCTCCACTCGGTGCGTCCAGCTGCAGAGGCGTGGCGAGCTCGTCACGATGCGGATGGCGAGCGTGACGTCGCGTCATCGCAACGCGCTCGCCGCTTTCTGAAGCTCACGAGCGTTGCCGACGGCATGACTCGCGTTGACGGCCTCCTCGACCCGGAGTCGGCCGCGACAGTTCGCACGACGCTCGACGCGGTCATGAACGAGTCGGCGTTCGACGGCACCAGCCGCTCGCGTGACCAACGCTGCGCTGATGCGCTCACTCAGCTCGCTGCCGCTGCATCCAAGGGCAACATCGCCGGCGGCCGCTCCAACGCGAAGCTGCTCGCAACGGTGCCGTTCGAGACGATCGTCGAACGCGCCGAATGGCGCGGCGTCACCCACGCCGGCCCAACGCTCGATGCCAACACCATTCGCAAACTGGCGTGTGATGCCGGTATCCACCGCGTGGTCACCGGGCCGCACTCCTCGATCATCGACTTCGGCCACGAGAACCGACTGGTCTCTGAGAACCTCTTCCTGGCGCTCGTCGCACGTGATCAGCGATGCCGTTGGCCTGGCTGCACGGTGCGTGCCGCATGGTGCGACGCGCACCATGTCGTCGAGTGGGACGAGCAGCACGGCAGAACGAGCGAGCAGCACTGTGCGCTGCTCTGCAACCACCATCACCATGTGACGCACCTTCCCGGTTGGTCCGTCACCGGCGACGGACACGAGTTCGTGATCCATCACCCCGACGGATCGACCGAAACGAGTCGCCCACCTGCTGCGGCCGGCCGCGGCGCGGCAACCACGCCGACCGACCATCCGGTCACACATCCACCACCGGCAGGCCCACTCCGAGCCGACCGGATCGGCAGGCACGAATCAGTCGAAGCCGCCCCCGTTTCGCCCGCATCCGCTTCCGCCACACCCGGGCACGCCGGACCGTCCCGTGCGACGCGGCGACATGCCACGCAGCGACAGAACGAGGTGACTCATGGCGCACTGTTCTGATCCGGTGGGCGGGCTGCGTCCCGCACGAACGTGGCGGCGTGCGCGGTCAGCGCTCGAGCGTCAGCTCGACGGTGGGTGCGTGCTCGATCAGTTCGGTCACGGTTGTCTGGTCTCGGTACCACGAGGTAGCTGGGTGGTTCCAGATCGTGGTGCGCAGCGCTGGGTCGGTGACTTCCACCGCGGTGGCGGCGACGTCGACCGTCAGACCTGTCATCGGGTCGCCCTTCAGGTGCAGGGTCATCGCAGGGTCGGCTCGCAGGTTCGCCAGCCAGTCGCGAGGTCCAGGCGTGCCGCCGATCACCACGCGGCCGTCGATGTTCACGATCCAGATCTCGATGCGGCGCGGTGCTCTCGACGTGCGGCCCGTCGTGGTGATGTCGACCGTGATCGGTTGGTCGCCGGCCTGCGAAATCGCGGCGCGGATCTGCTCGCTCGTCAGGTCGCCAGAAGAGTTCAACACGTTCACATGGTGACAGATCAACCAACCCGACAAACGGCCCGGCGTCGCTCCACGGCCAGGTCACGCAGCCAGCGAATAATTCCCGGCATGGCGACCTTCACCTCGGGCAAGATGAACACGAAGTATTCACTTGGGAGGGTGACGATGCGCGGACGAGAGTGGTAACAGCCTGATCGGTTGCGATCAGGCTGACCCGAGGCTCGGGGTTGCAACGACCTGGTCGGCCGCGTCGAGCAGCCGGATCGCAGTGAGCGTGTCTTCGGGTGCAATGCGCAGTTCCGGGTCGACGCTGCCTGCAATCACGAAGAAGCGCTGGTCGAAGCTGCCGCTGAGGTCCATCGTCGACGCCGAGACGGTTTGTCCATCGGCCAGATCGAGCTCGACTCGGACCACCGTCGGATCCACGACTCCGGCAACGATTCGAGTCAGTCGATCGCTTTCAAAGGGTGCCCAGGCCTCGTAGAGCAGATCGCTGTGGAGAGCCCCGGGATCGATCAGCAACGGACAGCCCATCGAGCTGCCGTCCGGGTACGAGAGCTCGAAGCAGAACAGTCCTCCGCTCACCTCTGAGACGCCCAGGGCGGCGGCGCTTCCGGCGGGCGCGCCGGCAATATCGAACTCGGCAACGGGAACTGGCGCTCCGCCGAAGTCCACGATCAACGGGGCTGGCAACATCGCCTCGGTGCCGACGACCAAGCCGTTCAGGATCGCGAATCGTGTCGCCTCGTTCTCGACGTCACCTTCGAGGAGCACCTGGGTCGCTCCGAACCCCAACCATGCACTGCTCGATTCGGGGTAGTCGTTGAGCGTCCAGAGCTGACCACCGACGTCAAGCGTCGGGCCGATCGAGCCCACCGGCTGGAGCGTCGTCCACACGGTGATCATGCGACCGTCGCTGTGCCGGTAGTGCAGGTGCTGATCGCCTCCAGCGGTCTGCGCATAGTGAGGCTCGAACCCAGTGGGCAGCACGGTGGGCAGAATCCAGTCGGCGGTGAGCAGCGCGCCCACCGTTTGCAGCGGCACGGCACCTGGAAACTGCGTCGTGGTCAGACCCGGATCGCCGGTCAACACCGAGGTTGGCGGCGGCGGAGCTGTGGTGGTCGGAGAAGCGACATCTGTCGTCGCTGGCGCTGCCGGCGCGGTCGTCGCTGGCGTGGCCGGCGCGGTGGTCGCAGGCGCGGCCAACACGGTGGTTGCCGGTGCGACGTCGGTCGTCGACGTGGCTGACGTCGTCGATGGAGCGACCACGGTGGACGAACTGGCTGGCGCTGCGGAGCCCTCCTCGATCGGCGTGAAGTCCGGTGACGTCGCAGTGGGCGCCGAGTCGACGCCTGGAAGCGCTGCGACCAACTCGTTCTCGGTACCTCCCCGATTCGCAACGAGCACCAGCCCGATGGCAAGCAGTGCGAGCGCGGCTGCCGCAGCACCGAGCACGGCGAAGCGGGGCGGCGCGGCCCAGGGATCGGGCGAAGCGACGGTCGCGCCATCGGCCTTGGCTTCCACTCGCCGCCAACCTGACGCGAGGGGTGCTTCGCTGACGACCTCGCCGATGACCTGGCGCAGCTCGGCATCGGTCAATTCGGGAGGCTGAGGAGACTGGGAACGTTGATTCATGACAGGTCCTTTCGATCGATGGTGATGCGCAGCCGGGCGCGTGCTCGTGCGAGCTGGCGTTTCACCGAGCCAGCGGAGCAGCCGAGGATTTCACTGACTTGTGCGACGCTCTGGTCTTCCCAATACGTGAGGAACACCACGGCGCGCTGCTGAATGCTCAATTCGCGGACCGCCGAGACGACGTGGGTTGACGCGCCGGACGACGCAACGAATTGACCGGAGGGAGGTGCCCACTTGGCGACGCGATCATCGCGTCGCCGACGTCGGCCGCTCGACCGGTGCAGCATTCGCGCCGTGTTGAAGACGCACTTGTACAGGTACGTGCGAGGTTCGATGACCGATTCCCAGGCTGGCGACAACGTCCCGGCTCGGGACCGCTGGAGCATCGACGCAAACGTGTCGGCCACGACGTCGTCGGCATCGCTCGGACCGACCAGCACGGTGGCGTAGCCGACGAGTTCATCGGCCCACTTGAGGTACGCCTCGTCCAAGGCGATCGTGTTCATGTCTTCTCCATGCCGCAGGCCACCGGTTTGGGTGACACCGCCGGAAGAAATCTCGCGGGTCGTCTCGTTGCCCGTGCTCAGGTCGTGCCGCGCACCGTACCCGTTGTGCTCAGGACTTTTTGGCGTTGAGCAGCGCCGTGACGGCTTTGCCGTCGGCTTGCCCCTTCGACGCCTTCATCACCGCGCCGACGAGCGCGCCCATTGCTTTGCCCTCGCCTGCGCAGAACTTGGCCCAGGCGTCGGGTTGCTCGGCGATTGCCGCGTCGACCATCGACTCGAGTTCGGACGACTCCATCGCCTCGAACCCCAACGCGGCAGCGATCGCTTCGGGGTCGCGCTCGTGTTCGCCCGCGATCATCGATTCGACGATGGTCTTGGCTTGCGTTGCCGTGACCGCGCTGTTCGACTCCATCGTGGTGAGCGTGGCGAGTCGACCAGCGGGAACGACCGTCGCCAAGTCGGGCGCTTCCTTCACGTGCTTGAGCGCCAGCCCGACGTCGCCGCTTTGCTTCCCCACCTCGAGCACGTAGGCGTCTTGGTCGCGTTCGACGACCAACAGCACGGCTTCGGAGTTGGCCGGCTGGCCGGACATCGAGGCGAGCACCTCTCGGCGAGCCGCCGGGAGGGGCGGCAATGCGGCGCGCACGCGCTCGATCCACTCGGGGCCCGGGTCGACGACCACGAGGTCGGGTTCGAGGAAGTAGCGGTAGTCATCGGCGTCTTCCTTCGAGCGCAGCGTGTGGGTCTTGCCGTCATTCTCGTCCCAGTGGCGAGTCTGTTGGATGACCGGCTCGCCGGCTTCGTGCAGCGCGATCTGACGCTTTGCCTCGTATTCGATCGCGCGGCCGACCGAGCGCACCGAGTTGACGTTCTTGATCTCGCAGCGCGTGTTGAAGTCGGCGCCGGGCTTGCGGACGCTGACGTTGGCGTCGACGCGCATCGACCCCTCTTCCATCTTCGCGTCGGAGGCGCCGACCGCGACAAGAATCGAGCGCAGTTCCGACACGTACGCCTTGGCTTGCTCGGGGTGACGGATGTCAGGGCGGCTGACGATCTCGACGAGCGGCACGCCGGCCCGGTTGAAGTCGATCAGCGAGTAGTCGGAGCCGTGGATGCGTCCACCGGCGCCGCCGACGTGTGTGGACTTGCCCGTGTCTTCTTCGAGGTGACCGCGTTCGATGCCCACGCGGAAACCGTCGGGCAGGTCGAGCCAGCCGTCGGCGTTGATCGGCTCGTCGTACTGGCTGATCTGATACGCCTTGGGCATGTCGGGGTAGAAGTAGTTCTTGCGCGCGAACGTCGACTTCTGGACGCGGCAGTTGAGTGCGAGACCGAGGCGCATCGCGAGTTCGACCGCGTGGCGGTTGAGCACCGGTAGCGCGCCCGGCAATCCGAGCGTGACCGGGTCGATATTCGTGTTCGGCTCGTCACCGAAGCGGTTGGGTGACGCAGAGAACAGCTTGGTCTGCGTGGCCAATTCGACATGCACCTCGAGCCCGACGACCATCTCGTAGCCCCGGTGCTCCCAGCGCTCGTGCTCGTCGTTCGCGGGGAAGAAGTCGTCGTCGTTGACGTACAGCGGCTGTGCACTCATTGGATCGAACCTTCCTGCTGGGTCTGCATGTATCGCTCCAACTCAGCTGCGGCTCGGAACATCGTGTGGTCCTCGAGGGCTGGGGCGAGCACTTGCACGCCGACGGGGAGCCCGCCGTCGCCGGTTCCGAACGGGACGCTCATGCCCGGGTCACCCGACAGGTTCGACGGGATCGTGTACGTATCGCACAGGTACATGGCGAGCGGGTCGGACGCCTTGTCACCGACTTCGAACGCCACCGTCGGCGACGCGGGGGTGAGCAGGACGTCAGCCTTGGCGTACGCGGCGGCGAAGTCGTTGGCGATGAGCCGGCGGACCTTCTGCGCTCGACCGTAGTAGGCCTCCTGATAGCCGGCCGACAGTGCGTAGGTGCCGAGCATGATGCGCCGTTTCACCTCGGCTCCGAAGCCGTCGGTGCGGGTGGCCATGTACATCTGGTTGGTATCGGGCGCGGTGACGCGACTGCCGAAACGAACCCCGTCGAAGCGAGCGAGATTGCTCGACGCTTCGGCCGGTGCGATCAAGTAGTAGGCGGTCAGGCCGTATCCGAAGGCCGGGCACTCGACGTCGACGATCTCAGCACCGGCAGCGGCGAGCGCCTCGAACGCCTCGTCGAGACGGGCCTGCACATCAGGGCTCGCTCCGCTCGGCAGATCGGTGATCCGACCGACGCGCAGACCGGCGGCTCCCATCAGCAGCTTGGAGCGCAACTCGAGCGGCGGCCGCTCGATGCTCGTGGAGTCAGCAGGATCGTGCCCGGAGATCACTTCGAGCGTGAGCGCCGCGTCGTCGACGGTGTGCGCGAACGGGCCGATCTGATCGAGGCTTGACCCGAAGGCGATGAGGCCGAGGCGACTGACGGCGCCATACGTCGGCTTCACGCCCACGGTTCCGCACAGTGCGGCGGGTTGACGGATCGAGCCTCCGGTATCGGAGCCAAGGCTGACCGAAGCGAATTCAGCGGCGACAGCTGCGGCTGACCCGCCCGACGACCCGCCGGGCACGCGGCTGGTGTCGTGTGGGTTCTTGGTGGGACCGAACGCCGAGTTCTCGGTGCTCGACCCCATCGCGAACTCGTCGAGGTTCGTCTTCCCGATCACCACGGCGCCGGCATCGCGCAAGCGGGTGACGACCGTGGCGTCGTATGGCGGCTTCCAGTCACCGAGGATCTTCGACGAACACGTCGTCGGGATACCGCGCGTACACATGTTGTCTTTGAGCGCAACCGGCACACCGGCGAGCGGACCTGGGTTGAGCCCGTCGGCAACCATCGAGTCGATCTCTGCAGCTCGTTCGCGAGCCTCGTCGGCGAGCACGAGGTTGAACGCGTGGATCTCGCCTTCACGCTCGTCGACGCGGGCCAGGTGCTCGTCGAGTACCTGTGCGGCACTCAAGATCCCGTAGCGAACGCCTTCGGAGATCAGCGTGGCCTGCTTCGGGATGTCGTTCGGCTCACTCATGTCAATCGTCCAGTCCGAGGATCGGCGGCACGCGGAAGCGGTCGTCTTCGGCCAGCGGTGCAGCGGCGAGAACCTCGTCGCGATCCAGAGTTTCGCCGACCACGTCGTCACGCATCACGTTGACGAGGTGCGTTGGGTTGTTCATCGGCTCCACACCATCGAGATCGAGCGCGTCGATCTCGGCGAAGTGGTCGAGCATCGCGCTCAGTTCGGTGGTCGCCGTGGCGAGCTCATCGTCGGTGAGCGTGAGCCGGGCCAGCGAGGCCACCTTGCTCACGTCGGAGGGGGTGATCCGGTCTGACACCCCTGCGAGGCTATCGACCTGCTCGGCGAGGCCCCGACTCGGTTCTTCGCTCGGTACGTGGCGGACACGAGAGCTCGAACCAATGTTGATTGGTCAATGTTGATTCACGATCGGGCGCACGCGAGGATCGAACCATGCCCACCTTCGTTCGAGCTCCCGAGGCCGCCCGGCTGCTCGGCGTGACCACGCCGACGCTGTACTCCTATGTCAGCCGCCAGCGCGTCACCCGAACACTGGGCGCCGACGGCAGAACGTCGCTGTTCGAGGTCGCGGAGTTGACTGCGCTTCGCGAGAAGAATCGGCGTCCCCCGCCCCCTCCGCCAACCATCGATGTCCGCGTGGCGACGGGCGTGACCCAGCTCAACGAGAACGGGGTCTCGTACCGTGGGATGCCGGTCGCAGAACTGGTCGACCTCGACTTCGAACGCGTCGCCGAACTGCTGTGGACCGGCACGCTCCCGGAAAAGACGCCGTCGTGGCCGAGCGAGTTCGACGTGCACCCACGCCTGCACACCGGCCACGCGGTGATGGACCTGGTCGCGCACGCCGCACAACTCGACGCCGACGCCGACGCGTGCACCACCGCCCGCCGATTGATCATGACGGCGCCCGCGATCACTGCCGAACGAGACGGTCGCGAGCTCGCTTCGGACATCGAGCACGCCCGACTCGCCGACCGACTCGCCGCGGCGTGGTTCAAAAGGCCCGACCGGCAACTCGCCGACACACTCAACGCTGCGCTCGTGCTGCTCGCCGACCACGAACTGGCCACGAGCACGCTTGCGGTGCGAGTCGCGGCATCCGTGCGTTCATCGCCCAACGCGGCGCTCATCGCCGGACTCGCAGCAGTCGAGGGCGACCTGCACGGATCGGCGTCGCACTACGCGCACGCGTTGTTCATCGACGTGGCGGTCAATGGCGCCGAGGGGGTGCTGGAGAGATACCGAGCCGATCACCAGCGGGTACCGGGTTTCGGTCACAGCGTGTACCGCCAGCGCGACCCACGCTTCGAACCGCTGCTCGATCGTGTCCTCGATCTTCCCGCACCACCCAATCGGCGCGCGGCGGTGACCGAACTGATCGCGTTGTCGGGTCGCTACGTGACCCATCCGCCCAACATCGACCTGGCACTGGGGGCGCTGACGTACCTGGTGGGCTTGCGCCCCGACTGCCCGATCTTCGCGATCGCCCGGATTGCCGGGTGGGCCGCTCACTACCTCGAGGAGATCGAGGAGCGGCCGGTGCGCTTCCGAGGACTCGCGACTATTCGCGGGTGAGGGCGAACAGGACGGCCGACTCGGGATGTAGTGCCGGAGGCTGGATGCCGTGGAACGCGAGCTGGCGACCGGTGAGCATGGCACCGTCGCGTAGCCACGTCGGTTGGATCCGTGCGGCACCCCAGCGTTCGTACGGGATCGCCAAGTGTTCGACTCGGTAGTGTGCGTCGAGATCGAGGCCCGGCATCCGCAGCGGCGGCGGGGTCTGGCTCGGTGCGGTGGTCAGCTGAGCGAACGACACGATCGCTTGTGACCGGTCAGGCGCGTAGACGCCGTGTGCGCAGTACGCCGGGTCGGTCGAGAATCGCACCACGTCGCCGCCGTGCAGCAGTTCGCGATGGGCTTTGTGCATCTCGATCACCGCGCGCAGCGCCGTGCGGTCTTTGTCGCTCAGGTCGGTCACGTTCCACTCGACACCGAGGTGGCCGAACAATGCCGTGGCCGCACGGAACGACAGCGACTGAGTACGCGCGGTGGTGTGCGACCTGGTTGGACCGATGTGTGCACCCATCACCTCGGGCGGGATCAACATCGACGCACCGCGCTGGATGGTCTGACGCTCGAGCGCGTCGTTGCAATCACTGGTCCACACGCGCTCGGTCCGCCGCAAGATCTCGTGATCGATGCGACCACCACCGCTCGCGCACGACTCGATCTCGACACTCGGGTGTTTGGCGCGGAGCTCGTCGAGCAGGCGGTACAGCGCCAGAGTTTGCGCACGAGTCCCGGCCGCTCCACCAACGCCACTCCCCTGCAGGTGGTCGCGGTTCATGTCCCACTTGACGTAGGCGATGTCGTGGTCGCGCAGCAAGGCATCGAGGTGTGATTCGATGAACGCGTAGGCCTCGGGATTGCCGAGGTCGAGCACGAGCTGCTGACGTCCGAGGACGGGCTCGTACCCGTCGGTGGTCAACGCCCACTCGGGATGCGCTCGAAAGACGTCGCTGTCGGGGTTGACCATCTCTGGTTCGACCCAGATGCCGAACTCCATGCCGAGTCCGGTGACGTGGGAGATCAGCGGTTCGAGACCATCGGGGTACACATTGTTCGACACCCACCAATCACCCAGCCCCTGCGTGTCATCGCGGCGCGAACCGAACCAGCCGTCGTCGAGCACGAACCGTTCGATGCCGAGGTCGGCTGCCGCGTCTGCGAGCGCGCTCAGTTTCTCGGTGCTGTGGTCGAAGTACACGGCTTCCCACGTGTTGAGCAGAACCGGGCGCGGCGCGGGCGGACGCGGCGCATGTCGGCGAACCGAACGATGGAACTGCCAGGTCGCTGCGGTCAGGCCTTCGGGCGAGCACACGCCCAACACATCGGGCGTCGTGTACGACTCGCCGGCTTCGAGCACGACCTCGCCGGGATGGAGCAGTTCGCCGCCCTGCACGTAGCGGCGTCCGTCGGGAAGACGCTCGGCGTAGATCGTGTGATTGCCGCTCCATGCCACGTGCACGCCGTACACCGCGCCGTCCCACTCGTCGAACCCACGCTCGCCGGCGAACACCAGCGGCGGGTACTCGTGCGATGTACGCCCGCGTCGGTTTTCGACAAGGAGTTCACCGGTCGGCCAGTCACGCCGGACCGGGTGGAACTCGCGTGACCACCGGCCTGCGAACGTCAGGAGTTCGTCGGCGTGTTCTGCGATCGGCACGGTGATCGTGAGACCATCGAGCGAGTAGCGACGTTCGGCTGTGTTGGTGAGCGTGGCAGAAACACGCAGCACGTCGTCGAGCGAAATCGTCGTACGAAGCGTGAGCCCGGCCGCTTCGTCGACAGCGTCGACGCACAGCTCGGTGCCGTGGTGCTCGTGGCCGACCGGCGAGAAACGAGGGGCCCATGCCCGTCCGCCCCCGCGGCGCCCCATGAGGCCCGGTCGCCCGGTGAAGCCAGCACCGTGCTCGGGCACGACCGACAGTGGCGCGACTACGTCGAAGGTGCCGTGCACGATCGGCCGACTCAGCGAGGCGACGATCGACGCGAGATCCGCGGTGTCGCCGAGGTGCTGACCCCAATAGACGATCATGGGTGCACCGGTGGACACGTCGACGATGACATCGACCGGCCCTGCGGCGAGTTCTTGGGACAAACGTACAAAGGTCATGGCCAGCTCGGGGCGCGAACGCTATCCGCGGGCAACGGAGGGCGTCGACAGAAATCGCAGCAGCGTCAGCCTTTGTCGGCGCCGAGGGTCAGACCGGCAATGAAGTGCTTCTGCAGCGCGAAGTACACGATCAGCGTCGGCGCAGCGACGTACATGGACGCCGCGGCGATCAGGTTGTCGTCGGTGAAGAATTCGCCGCCGAGGTTCGCGAGCGACGACGTGATCGGACGATCGGCGCCCTGCTGCTCGAGCACGACCGCCCAGAAGAAGTCGTTGTAGATCCACGTGAACTCGAGGGTGGCCAAGGCGGCGAGCGCGGGCCGGGTGAGCGGCATGATGATCTGCCAGTACAGCGTCCACACTCCGGCGCCATCCACCCGTGCCGCTTCGTTCAGCGACTTGGGCAACAGCTTCATGTAGTTCGACAGCACGAACGTGCAGAACCCGCTCTGGAACGCGACGTGAATCAGGATCAGGCCCCAGGTCGAGCCGTTGAGCCGGCCCGAGTTCGACAAGAACTCGGGGAGCGGCACACGGTTGTACATCTGGAACAGCGGCTGGATGATGATCTGCTGCGGCAACAGGTTGCCTGCGGTGAACAACACGAGCAGCGAAATGTTGAACTTCCAGCTGTACCGACTCGCGGCGAACGCCACCATGCTCGAGAAGAACAGCGTGAGCGTCAGCGCCGGCACCAGGATCAGGAACGTGTTCCAGTACTTCTTGAGGATGTCGCCTTGCTCCCACGCGTTCTTGTAGTTGTCGAGCGTGAGCGTGTTGGGAACGGAGAAGTAGCCCTCGCTGACCGTCTCGCTGAACGGACGGAACGACGCGTAAATCGCACCGATGATCGGGACGAGCCACACCAGCGCCGTGACGGTCAAGAAGATGTAGAGCAGGACGCGGGCAGGTCTGATCGGCTGCTTGTTCTGCTCGAACGACGCCGATGCTTCGTCGGCGTTCATTGTCGGAGCATCGTCGACGACGGTCATGACTCGGCTCCTTCCTGGCTGCCCTTGTAGTGGTTCGTGACGTACCAGATCACGAAGCCGAGACACAGCAGGAACAAGATCGCTGCGTACGCCGAGCCTCGTCCGACGTTGCCGCCGCCTTCACCGAGCAGGTTGTTGGTGGTCAGGATGGACAGCACCTCGGTTTTTCGAGGCTTGTTCAGCACGAAGATGATGTCGAAGGCGCGCAGCGCTTCGATGACGGTGATCACCGCGATCACCACGTTGATCGGCTTCAACGTCGGGAAGATCACCCGGCGGAACGCCTGCCATTCGTTGGCACCGTCGAGCGACGCCGCCTCCCTGAGCGAATTGTCGACGCTCTTCAACCCTGCGAGGTAGAGCACCATGATGTAGCCGGTGTGGCGCCAGGCAATCGCCACGAGAATGGCGAGGAAGTTCTTCGACAGGCCGTACTCGCCACCGTTGATCGCAAACGAGAAGATGAATTCTTGGTTGCCGATCCAGTCGACCGCCTCGCCCCCGCCGAAGATTTCGGTCGCGAGCCCGTTCTCGGTCGAGTAGATGACGCTCTGCCACATGAAGCCGACGACCGCGAGCGACAGCACGACCGGCGTGTAGAACGCACTTTGGTAGACGCGGCTCCCGCGGATGTTCTTGTCGAGCAGGTACGCGAGGCCCATCCCGAACACGGTCGGCCCCACGAACAAGAACACGAGCAGCATCGCGTTGTTCAGCAGCGCCTGGAAGAAGTCCTTCTCGAAGACGGTGAAGATCTGCCAGTAGTTCTCGAACCCCACGAGGCCCATCTCGGAGAAGCGGATCCCGTTCCAGTCGGTGAACGACAAGAAGATCGATGCAATCGTGGGCACCCACACCAACAGAACGTGGAGGGTGGTCGGCACGACGACCATGAGCGTGAAGACGGTTCGGTCACGCCCTTTGAACATCGACGACTTCTTGACCTTGTGTTTGGTCTTGGTCGCTGCGTCCAGCACAGCGGTCGCATCGGTCATCACGAGCCCCCCGGATCGTTCGAAGTTCGAAATTCGGTGTTCAGGTATTCATGTTCGGTATTCGATGTTCACGTCGCGGCCGACTGCGGCGGCACCCCGGGGCGCCGCCGCAGTCGATGTGCGAGACGGATCAGCCGCGGAGGATGACCTCAGCCTGCTCTTCCATGTTCTCGAGGATCGAGTCGATGTTCGACGGGTCTGCCAGGAAGTCGGCGAATGCCGGACCTGCGACGTTCGACGCGAACTCGGGGCTCGTGTCGCGGTCGAGGAACTGCGTGACGCTCGGTGCAGCGGCGACTGCCTCGAGGACCTTCTTCTGCAGCGGGCTGTACTCGACGGTGACGTCTTCGGACGGGGCGACCACCGACGGGTCTTCGGCCAGGTAGGCGTCCTGCGCCTCAGGCGTCCCGAAGTGGTACATGAGCTCCTTGGCGGCGTCGGTGTTGCCCGGGTCGGCGGCCATCATCCAGCCGTCGATCGGAGCTTCGACCGTGCCGACACCGTGCTCGGGGTTGAGCTCGGGGAACACGAAGAAGTCGAGGTCGGAGGTGTCGCCATCGGGGAACTGCGAGCCGATGAAGGTGCCGATGGTCATCATGCCGGCTTCCTTGTTGACGACTGCTGCTGCTGCCTCTTCCCAGGTGCGCCCGTTCGGGTTTTCCTGGTGGAACGGAAGCAGCGATTCCCATGCGGCGAAGACGGCCTTGACGCGGTCGTCGGTCCAGCTTTCGTTGCCGGCCATGAGGTCGACGTGGAACTGGTAACCGTTGAGACGGAAGTTGAGCTGGTCGAAGGTGCCCATCGCCGGCCAGTTGCCGTCGTTTGCAAACGCGAACGGCGTGATGCCTGCGTCCTGCATGCTCGTGGCGAGCGCAGTGAGCTCGTCGAGGTTGGTCGGCGCCGTCCAGCCGTTCTCCTCGAACAGGCTCGGGCGGTAGTACACGCCCCAGATGTAGTAGGTCCACGGCACGAAGTACTGCTTGCCGTCGTTGCCCGTCGATGCGACCTTGAAGCCTTCACCGAGCTGGCTGTCGAGGCCACCGGCCCACACGTCGGACACGTCGCCGAGGAGTGCCTGATCGGCGAAGAACCGCATGCGGTAGCCCGCGAACCACGGGATCACGTCGTCGGGGTTCTGCAGGTAGGTGGAGATGTTCTCCTGGAACGTGTTGTGGTCGACCTCGTTGATCGAGACCGTGACGTCCTTGTTCGGCAACGCCTCCACCGCGGCGGCGAGGCCGGCCTGCGGAAGTTCGTTCGAGTAGTTGGAACCGAGGCTCAGGTCGCCGCTGGCACCGAGCGAGAAACCGCCCTCGCCGCCTTCGGTCATTGCTTCGGTCGTGGGTGCTTCGCCGTCCGTCGAGGCGGCTTCGCCGTCGGTGGCTGCTGGCTCTTCGTCGTCGCTACCGCACGCGGCGAG
>CALICC010000154.1 GCA_938049325.1 uncultured Ilumatobacter sp.
CGGTGCAGCGGTGGTCGTGCCCGGGGTTGCTGCGGCGCAGACCGACGACGACGACGACGGCGGCGGACGCGGACGCGGCCGAGGCGGGCGCGGCGGTGGCCGTGGCGGACGTCGCGGTGACGGCGGTCGTGACGGTGACGCTGCGAACGATGGCCTGCCTCGTTCGACCCCAGGTCCGCAGCAGTTCACGCGCCTGTTCGATCTGGCGCCATTCGCCGAGCCCGATCAAGAGCTCCGCGAAGCGCTGGTCGAGCTCGGTCGACCCGGCGGGATCATGGACGCCGTCGACCCGCTCGATGTCGGGCCGGTCCGGTTGATCACCGAGCCCGAGTTGAGTCCGGCGAATCGGGACAACCCGAGCAACACCGCCGGCGTCACCTTTCTCGGCCAGTTCCTCGATCACGACATCACGCGCGATGCCGACTCGCGTCTTGGGCGAGAGCGGCCGGTGCGGCGCAGCACGAACCTACGCACGGCTCGGCTCGACTTGGACAGCGTGTACGGCGGCGGGCCGGACGGATCGCCGCAGCTCTACGACGGATTCCGATTCCGCGTGGAGTCCGGCGGTCAATTCGAAGATCTCCCACGCGACGACGAAGACATCGCGATCATCGCCGACGATCGCAACGACGAGAACATGATGATCTCCGGGCTGCAGGTGGCGTTCTTGTTGTTCCACAACGCGGTCATCGACGAGATCGCGGCCGGTACGCCGACGCCAGAGGACTTTGCCGCCGCCCAGCAGATCGTGCGACGTCACTATCAGTGGATCGTGGTCAACGAGGTGCTGCCGCAGTTCGTCGGCCAAGCGATGGTCGATGACATCCGTCAGAACGGTCGCCAGGTCTACACGCCGGCGCGTGCTCGGATTCCCGTCGAGTTTCAAACGGCCGCGTATCGGTTCGGGCACTCGATGATCCGGCCGTCGTACCGAGCGAACCTCGCCGGTGACAACGGCGAGCCGTTCTTCGCATTCGTCTTCAATCCCGAGACGTTTGGGCAGCCCGACCCCGAAGACCTGTCAGGACGGTCACGCGCTCCGCGTCGATTCATTGGTTGGCAGACGTTCTTCGACTTCGGTGACGGTGAGGTCAAGCCGAACAAGCGGATCGACACGAAGATGTCGACACCACTCTTCCAACTCCCGATGTTCACCATTCCGACGGCGCGTGGTGAAGACGTGGGGCCGACGTCGCTCGCAACCCGAAACCTGCTGCGTCACATCACATGGGGGATTCCCTCGGGGCAGGCAGTGGCTGAGGCAATGGGGGTGGCTCCGCTCGCAGCGGCCGACCTGCGCGATCTCGAACAGCTCGGGGCCGATCTCAACACGTCGACGCCGCTGTTCTTCTACTTGCTTCGCGAAGCCGATGTGATCGCTGATGGCTTGCACCTCGGTCCGGTTGGTGGCCGCATCGTGGCCGAGGTGTTCCTTGGCCTGCTCGAGCTCGATCCGGAGAGCTACTTCAACACGACCGCTGAATGGCGACCCTCGTTGCCGCAGCGCGACGGCTCGGTCGGTGACGACTTCACGATGATCGACCTGCTGACCATCGCCGGCGTCGACCCCACCTCTCGCGGTCAGTAACTCGAATCCAGCGTCCGTTTCACGCCTGGCGTGAACCAACGGAACATCCGTTTCACGCCTGGCGTGAATCAACGGGTTGGCGTGAAGGTGGCGGGGAACGTGTCGGGGCCAAAGATGCCGGACGTGACCGGCTTCCATGCGATCTCCCCGTCGACGACGAGGTCGGGCATGCGCTGCGCGAGGATCGGCAACGCCTCTTGGAGCTCGGCTCGTGCGAGCGACGCGCCGAGGCAGTAGTGGATACCCGACCCGAAGGTCATGTGAGTCCGGCCCTTGACGGGCTCGCGGGTGATGTCGAAGTGCTTGCTGGAGTCGGCGGTCACGCCGTCGTCCATGTTGGCCGTGGACAGCGACGTGAAGACGAGTGTGCCCTCGGGGAACAACATGTCGCGGTAGACGATGTCCTCGCTGGCGAAGCGACCGGTGGCGCGGATCGCGCCGAAGTGGCGCATGCACTCTTCGACGGCGTTCGGGGCGAGCTCTGGATGATCGCGGAGTAGGCGCCATTGGTCGGGATGCTCGGCGAACACACTGAGCGAGCAGGCGAGTTGGTTGCGGGTCGTGTCGGTGCCGCCCACGATGACCGCGTTGACCATGGTGACGAGTTCGGCGGTCGACAGACGGTCGCCTTCCTCTTCGGCAGCGATGAGGTCGGTCAGCAGGTCGTCGCGCGGGTCGTTTCGACGCTGCTCGATGAGACCGACGACGTACTCGTTGAGTTCGCTCCTGGCGCGGACGATGACATCCATGTCGTCGAGTGCCGTGCCGTTGAAGATGCGCAGGACGTCTTCGGCCCATCGAGAGAATGACTGCCAGTCTTCACGCGGGGCGCCGAGTAGCTCGCAGATGATCGGGATGGGGTACGGCTCGCAAATGTCGGCGGAGATGTCCACGCGGCCCGATGCCGCAACGGGATCGATCAACTCGTTGACGACCTCTCGCATGAACGGACGGAGCCGGTCGGCGCTCCGTGGTGAGAACGCCTTGGCGACGAGACGACGAAGGCGGACGTGAACGTCGCCTTCGGCGGCAAGAATCGACGGCGGAGCGTCAGGGTCAACGGTGCTCTCGATTCCGAGCATTTCTGGAATCTTCGACACGGCGTTGTGCCAACGCTTGTCGCGGAGAATCTTGGTGACGTCGTCGTAGTCGAGGATCATGAAACCCATCAGGCCGCGCGCGATCCAGTGATCCTGCGAGAGGTCGCGGTAGTACGCCGCCGCTTCGACGTGGTCGAGCTCGAACGTTTCCGGTCCGAGTGTCGGTATGTCGACGTCGAAGACCGATGGGGTGGTGATGGCGCCCGTCATTTGGCCAACACTACGACGAGACCCGCTCGACAAGATGACCGGAGTCGTGGACCGCGACGGCCGATGTCGCTGCAGCGTCAGCCCCGCTGTGTGATTGCGTCAATCGGCGAGCGGATCGATGGCGGCAGCGCCCAGGGACTCAGCGACGACCGCGTTGGTGTGCGAGCCGTCGACGGTGTTGATGCCGTGGGCCAACGCCGCATTGCGTCGTGCTGCGCCGAGCGCGCCATAGCGGGCGACCTCGAACTGGTAGGGGAGTGTGGCGTTGGTGAGCGCGTACGTGCTGGTGTGCGGCACGGCCCCCGGCATGTTGCCGACCGCGTAGTGCACGACGCCGTGCTGTTCGTAGACGGGCTCGTCGTGGGTGGTTTCGCGGGTGGTCGCGATACAGCCGCCCTGGTCGACGGCGACGTCGACGATGACGGCCCGAGGCTTCATCTGCTTGACGAGGTCTTCGCTGACGACCACCGGGGCGCGCCCGCCGGCGACGAGTACTGCGCCGATCACGAGATCAGCATCCATCACCGTGCGTTCGATGGAGCCCTGATTCGAGGCGAGCGTCGAGATGCGGCCCTTGTGGATCTGGTCGACGTATCGCAAACGCTCGAGGTTCTTGTCGAGCACGGTGACCTCGGCCTCCATCCCAGCAGCGATCACGGCTGAACTCCAGCCGACGTTTCCTGCGCCAAGGACGACGACTTTGGCCGGGCTGACCCCAGGCACTCCGCCCATGAGAACGCCGCGTCCGCCCTTGTGTCGTTCGAGAAAGTGGGCGCCCATCTGTGGTGCGAGTCGCCCGGCGACTTCGCTCATCGGTGCGAGCAGCGGGAGCGCCCCGTCGGCGAGCTGAACCGTTTCGTACGCGATACTCGTCGTTTTTGCCGCGAGCAGAGCGTCGGCCACAGCGGGGTAGGCGGCGAGGTGGAGGTAGGTGAACAGGGTCAGGTCCTCGCGGAGGAATTTGAACTCCTCGGCCTTGGGCTCTTTGACCTTCACCACCATCTCCTGCGCCCACGCATCGGCTGCGGTGGCCACGATGGTCGCACCCGCTGCTTCGTAGTCCTCGTTGAGGATCGAGGCGCCGACACCGGCACCGTCTTCGACGAAGACCTGCGTGCCGATGCGTGCGAGTTCGCGCACTCCGTCGGGCGTCATCGCGACGCGGTGCTCGGCAGTCTTGACTTCCTTGGGCACACCGACGGTGGCGAAGGCGGGTGCGGACGTGGCGGTTGTCATGTGCTCCATGGTGCGACTCGGACTGCCGACGATCCGAGCGACTTCGCCGTCGCGAGCTATGCTGCGGCCGTGGAAACAGCGGATCAAGATCCTGTCGACGCTCGAATCCTCGGCATTCTCAGGTTCAACGGTCGAATCAGCTGGAAAGAGCTGGCGGATCGTGTGCACCTGGCCCCGAGTTCGGTCGCCGATCGAGTGCGTCGGCTCGAAGAGCGCGGGGTCATCACCGGATACTCCGCTCGCATCGACCCGGTGGCGGTTGGGCGTACCGTTCGAGCGGTCGTCGACGTCAGCTTGATCCCGGGCGACGAGGCCGACGCTTTCGAGTCGCGGCTTGTCGAACGCGACGAGATCATCATGGCGAGTTACGTGACCGGATCGTCCGACTACACGATTGTTGCGGAGTGCGCGGGGGCCGAGGGACTGGATGCGTTCGTCCGGTGGGTGCGTGCCGACGAGGCCGTGGCGCGGACCGAAAGCAAGCTCATGCTTCGATCCGTGATTGGCTGAACCTCGCCGCGTTCGAGCTCGGAACCGGCGAACGGCCATAGGGTGCAGGGCGGTGAACGGCCGCTCGCATTACGACGTCCTCGGGATCGGTGCCGACGCATCGAGCAGCGAGATCCGGGAGGCCTATCGGAATCTGGCGCGCCAGTTCCACCCAGATCGTGTGCAGGGATCCGCTGCGGGCGGCGACCGGATGCCGATGATCAACGAGGCATATCGGGTGCTGTCCGACCCCGGTCGCCGGGCGGTCTACGACGCCGCTGCTCGCAGTGCCCGCTCGCGAGCCGCCCAGTCGACAGGTGCGGACGTCGAGGAGTCGCCCGAACCGGCTGACTATCGATTCCACCACCCGGATGGCCCAGCGCGAGTTCCGTGGCGCAGCCTGCTGTTCTTCAGCGGTCTCGCGATCACCGCGATCGTCGTGCTGGCCCAGTTCTCCAAGCCTCCGGGTCCGACGCCGCCCGATGGGATTCTGCGCAATGGCGACTGCGTCGAGATCGAACCCAACAACGACGCTCGAGAAGTTGCGTGCGTCGGAGAGGGCGACCTCGTGGTTCGACAGTTCATCTCGTTCGACCGCGTGTGCTCGAACGGGTGGACGCCGCATCGCGATCGGCAGGGAATGGGTATTGCCTGCATCGAACAGCGGCCCACCTAGGCGCGCGACCCGGCGGCTTCGACGACATGTCCGACCGGGATCCGGCGTGACCCTCCCAAACAGAGCTAACCTCAAGGCGCGCGGAGGGCGCAACGTTGAGTGTTGCTGTGAGGGTTGCGTGGCGTGTGCTGCGGGCAGGCGACGGTGTTGCGTAGGTCCCCCGTACGTGAGCCATGACCGAGACCTCCAGCACCGAGCACGACATTCTCGCCGAGGTTCCGCACCTTGTCGTGAGCGAGGGCGTCATCGAACATGTCAGCCCGAGCGTCACGGACGAGCTCGAAGTCGACTGTCGGGCACTCACCGGGCGACTCGCTGACATCGGCACGCGACTCGATGACGTGACGCTCGACGAACTCCTGACTGATGGCGGCGTGTTGCGGATGCGACTCACCCCCGAACTGATGGATCGCCCGGTCCGTCTGCGTCGTATCGGACGCGATGGTGAGCGCGTCTGGCTCGAGGTGCGGTCGCTCGTCAACGAGTTCCGGATGGAGTCGTTGCTGCGGCGCAGCGGCGCAGGGCACATGTTGCTGAGCCCGAAGGTCAAGCTCGAGTGGTCGATGTCGGCGAACGAACTCTCCGAGGCGCTTCCAGGCGACGACCCGATGGCGTGGATCGAGCTCATGGACGCCGACGACATGCAGACGCTCGGCAAGGCGATCTACGACGTCGGCGAGGACCCAAACCTACGCCGCACCGTCAGCCATCGCTTGCACGCCGATCAGACGTACACCGTCATCGACACCGTCGAGTCGGCAATGCACGATCCCGACCTGCGCGCCGTGCTCGTTCGGAGTCGACTCGAAGGCTCGCTCGTTCGCGAACTAGGAAGCGACGCGGCGCCGTTCGCCGGCATCACCGTGTCTGACCACATGCCGATCGGCGTGATCGTGGCCAGCGTGTTCGGGGTGGTGCTGCATCGCAACGCGGTGGCGTCGAAGCTGGTCGGTGCTCGGGTCGGCCAGCGCGTCGTCTCCGGTGGTGACAGCCCGGGGATGATGTCGAGACTCAGCGACGAGGAATCGTCCAAGTTCAATGCGGTCTTCGCAGCAGCGGCGGCTGGACAACCTTCACACTGCACGGTGGCGTCACCGTTCGACCCTCAGCGTTGGTTACGTATCTCGGTGTCGGCGGCAGCCGCGTCGACGATGGTCTTGACGATCGAAGATGCCACCGAACTCGCGGAAGCCGAAGGTGCTGTGCGCGCCTCGAACAGGCTGCTGGAGGCACTCGACTCACACTCCGAAGACATGGTGATCGTCTTCGACGCTCTGGGGCGAAGTCGGTATGTGAGCTCAGCGGTGCGGCGACTCCTCGGCGAGACGGCCGCGATTCGCCACGCCGACGAAGTGATCGAGTACGTGCAGCCGGGGGACCGTTCGCTCGTTTCTGACCTGATCAGGCGTGTGCAGTCGCAGCCGATGGCGTCAGGCGCCGTCGACGTCCGGATGGCCGAGGGGAGTCCAGGAGCGGGCCGCTGGCACCACGCCACGATGACCAACCTGCTCGAAGACCCTGATGTGCAAGGCATGGTGCTCACCGTTCGCGACGTTCACGAGCGCTACCTCGCCGACCGCGAGCTGTTGTTCAAAGCGACGCACGATTCACTGACGATGCTGCCGGACCGAGCGGCGGTGCGTGCCCGCCTCGACGCGGAGTTGAGCGCTGCGAAGAACACGGGCAGTCGCACGGCGCTGGTGTTCTGCGACATCGACAACTTCAAGACCATCAACGATCGAGCGGGGCACCGAGTCGGGGACCGTGTGCTCTCCGAAGTGGCTGATCGGCTGCGCTCGGCGCTGCGAGCGGGCGACGTCGTCGGCCGGTACGGAGGCGACGAGTTCGTGCTGGTTGCCCCAGCTGTGACCGACGAGTCGCACGCGCTCGAAGTAGCGCGACGCGTGTTCGCGGCGGTCAATGGTGCGGTTCAGTGCGATGGCATCGATGTCGATGTCAGCGTGAGCATGGGCGTCGCGGTGACCGACCCGACGTGCGAGACCGCCGAAGGACTCGTGCATCGCGCCGATGCTGCGATGTACGACGCCAAAGAACGCGGTCGCGGCCGCGTGGCGCTGTACTCGGCGAACGCTGCGGCGAACGCAGGGAACGTCGAGAACCTCACCGGCGGACTCGCCGAAGCGTTGAGAGCCGGGCAGATCACGATGCACTATCAGCCGATCGTTCCGCTGACCGCCGAGCTGCCACGTGGGTACGAGTGCCTGGCCCGCTGGAATCATCCGATTCACGGCGTGATCGACGCGGCGCAGTTTCTCGGTCTGGCCGAGTCGGGCGGCATGGGCGACTTGATCAATGCCGAGTTGCTCCGGCTTGCGATCAGCGATGAGCGCCCGTGGCTCGGGGACGACGGCGGGTATGTCGCGATCAACATGTCGGTCGCACAACTCGCCGACCCGATGGCCGGACAATCGATGCTCGATCGTCTGCGGTTGGCCGAACTCGACCCGCCGCGCGTCGCGGTCGAAGTCGGCGAGGAGGTGCTCGCTCACGGAACGCAGACTCGGGAGAATCTCGAGGTCTTGCGCAGTGCAGGAATACGTGTTGTGCTCGACAGATTCGGGTCTGGCAACTCGGCACTCAGTCAGCTCCACCTCTTTCCGCTCGACGGGATCAAGATCGACCCCAGTGTGATCAACCCGGTCGTGGATGAGAATCTCGTCCGGCTGATCGTCGCGGTGGCAGGGTCCATGAACATCAGCACTGTCGCGATTGGTGTCGAGGAATCGGCGCAGCTCGACACGATCACCAGGCTTGGGGTCGACGCAGCGCAGGGATTCCTGGTCGGCCGCCCGAGCCGCTTTCCCGCCGGAAACACATTGCAATGAGCATCGATCCCGCGAGCATCGACCTCGACCGACTGCGTCAACAGGGAGATCCGCTCGCCGACGTCGCTGTGAGTGAGTTCTTCGCACAGGTCGAAGCAGCGCATCCCGGCGAGTTGTTCGGGCAGTTGGTGCACCATGCGGCGTTGCCGCCCGAAGACATGTCGCCGCCGATCGCGGCGTTCTTCGAGGCGCTGTCCGACACGCCCGACTGGGTGGACGCCGCGATGGTGCAACGCGGTCAGCAGTTCTTCAATCGTCTTGTCAGCCACCACTTCACCGCGTTGTACGTCGCCTCGCTCCCGACGAGTTACGCAGCAGCCAAGGGCGTGCAGGTGCTGCGGATGACGAGTCGGTTGCAGACCGACACCGAGCGCCGGCTGAACGAAACCGGCCAGTTCTTGATGGACATCAGCGCGCCGGGCGCTCTCGATCCCGGCGGGGTCGGTTTGAGTCGGATCCACCACGTGCGATTGATGCATGCCGCGGTGCGGTGGTTGATCGCCAACGACCCGTCGGTGACGGTGGTCAGCGACCTCGAGCCGCCAGCCGTGGAGGGTGAAGACCTCGTGTGGTCGGACTCGTGGGGGCTTCCGTGCAACCAGGAGGACCTCGTCGGCACCTGGTTGACCTTCACGGTGATCGTCTACGACCAGTTCGACCAGAGCGGTGTCGACTACGCCCGAAACGACGTTGACGACCATCTCCATATGTGGCGACTCGTTGCTCATCACCTCGGTGTCGATCCAGAGATCGTGCCATTGACGCGACCCGCCGGGGCGGCGCTTCGTGATCGGATCTGGCACCGGCAGCACGCGCCGAGTGGCGCGGGCAGAGCAATGACGACCGCGCTCGTCGGTCAGGCTCATCGGCACATGCCGCGTATGGCATGGCCGATCATCCCGACTGCGTTCCGCCGATTTCTCGGTGACGATGTCGCAGACATGATCGGTATCGCACCGGAAAACGCATCGCGCCACATCTATGGCGTGATGTCGGCGATCACGCGAGTGATCACCCGTGGCAAGCCGTCCGGGAGCTTGCACGCTCGATTCAGCGCGTTCATGGGGCGCCACCTCATGAACGGGATCCTCAGCGAGATGCGTGGCGGGGAGCGACCCGCGTTCGAGATCCCCGACCACCTCGCAGAGCGCCGCTGAACACGTCGCCCGGAGACGGCGTCGGGCTAGATCGACGCCGGGACGAGGCCTTCGTCGATCTGCTCGAGTTGTTCAGGGCTGAACGGAGGCGTGCTGAGTGGAGCGTGCTGCTGGCGACTGCGAAACAGGTTGACGATGTAGCCCATGCGCTCGTGGAGGTCGCACCAGTCCGCGGCTGCTGACCCACGTCCGGTGCCGTCGGTGGGGTCCCACTGGCCCATGAGTTCCACGAGTGCGGGCTCGTCTAGCTCGAGCAGATCGTTCGGGAAGTGATGGCCGTCGGGTAGCGGAGGAACGTCGACGCCGAGATGGAGCGTTTCGCCGGGCACGGCGAGCGTCATGAGGACGCGCGTCGCGACGTGTTGCCAGATCTTGTCGAGCTGCGCGGATGCGCGTCGGCTCGCGGCGCGCACGATCCGGTCACGAACGAAGTTTGGGAGCCATCGAGCGCAGAGCGCCGCAACGCGCTGCTCGAAGTCGACCATTCCTGCATCGACCCCAGCGGCGATGTCGTGTTGCAGGCGGCGCTGTTCGTGCAGGACGGCAGCGACGTTCCCCGCGAGCACCAGCTGCGCTCTGACGCTGTTGTCATCTGTGCGTGCGGCTTGTGCGTAGCTGCGAAACGCTGATCGAACGTGTGGTGTCTCGCTGGCCGGTGGCACCCCCGCAGCGTCGAGGAGCTCATCAACGTCGGTCGACGCCGTGTCGGCGCCGAGAAGCTCGATGAAACGCACGAAGATCGGTGCGAGCTCACCGAACACCAACGTGTTGCCATGGGCGATGTAGCCGGAGATCTCACCGATTGCTTGCAGCACGAGCGCTTCGAGGCCCGAGCGCTGCATGAGTTTCACCAGCCCGAGTCTGCGCATCAACCATGCATGGTCGTTGGCGTGGTGGTGCAGAGTGTCGATGTGGCCGTCTGCTGCGGTGACGAGTTCGTCGACGAAGCTCGGGAGTTCGTGGCCTCGAATGGACACTCCCGCCGTGGCCGAAGCCCAGACCGCGAACGTGCACCAGGTCTGGTTCGGTGCGTAGACGGCGTTCAGACGATCCCCCAGGACCGCGTACGACTGCGTGATCCGAAGGTTGCGTACTCGCACATCGGCGGTCGCCATGATCTGCGCAATCGTGTCGTTGTCGAGCATTGCTCAATGATGCACGCTGCGACACGTCGAGCGGGGGAGTGATAGGTGAGAAGTCGCGACGCCGTTAGCTCGTGGCTCCCGGCACGAGGAACCTTGCGAGCTGCTCGTCGCTCACCGCGACGCTGTCGATACATCGTGGCCGCGAGGGCGTCACCGTGATTGTGAATTCACCCGCGAGGTCTCCGAGCTCGACGCTGGCAGAGATCGTGTTCGATCCGGGATCGGTGCTGCTCTCCAACGACCGGAAACGGTCTTCCTTGCTGAAGGTCCGCAGTACTTCAATCATCGAATCGATCGATTCATCCGACGCGTACCGTGGGCAAAGCGCTTGACGTAAGGAGACGAACTCGAGTTCGTGGATCCCGACGGCGTATCGAAAGTAGACGTTGTTGCGTACTTCGTCATCGGACAGCACTCGAACCGAGTCTGGATCGATGGTCAGGACATCCGAGTCGGTGGGTGACTCTTTACTGGAGCGACACGAGAGACTGAGCAGTGCGACCACAACCACCAGGGACAAACGCGCAAGCGGTGCGCCCAAGCCGCTCACGATTGCAACCATCAACCAATCTCTTCCCTGCAACCCCAGCATTCGACAAGTCGGCGTCGTGCAGGGGAGTGGGCGCAAAGGGATTCGAACCCCTGACCTCTGCCGTGTGAAGGCAGCGCTCTAACCAACTGAGCTATGCGCCCAGGTCGGTGACAGCACCGATCTGGAGCACGGACTCTATCTGCGATGGGCGAGACTCAGGCCACCAAGTGCCGAGGGATCGGGACCTCGTCCTCGACGGTCTCGATACGCACGACGGGCGGGCGTCCGCGGCGTCGAGCGAATCGGGTCGGTTCGCCGTCGATGAGGAGGACGCCACCCCACACTCCGTAGGCCTCCTTGCGCTCGAGGGCTCCTTCGAGGCAGGCAGCGCTCAGTGCACAGGTGCGGCACACAGCTTTTGCTCGTGCGACGTCGAGGTCGTCGTCGGAGAAGAACAACCCGGCCAAGGTTCCGGCGCCGTCGGAGCAGCGGGCGCGCCCGGCGGGTAGCTCGGCGGGGGGTGGCGTCGCGGTGACGTCAGCGTCCCAGGATTGATCGTGATGGTCGAGGGAGCGGAGCGCAACCGTGGTCTCGGTGATGCTGACGATTGCGTTCGACTCGTGAATGTGAGGTTCAGTGAGCACGGCTTTCACGGTAAAGACGCGCCGTGACCCGAGCGTTGCTCAATCGAGCTCCGTTTTTACTCAATCGCTCCCCAGCTGCTCTCCGTTCGATCGCTGGGGCGCCGATCGGTGCAAGATCCCAGCTCAGAGCCGTCGACCGCAGCGTCAACCATCCCGCGGCGCAACGATCGGAGAAGTAGTGTGGGAAGCCGATGGGCAGGCTGTGCGAACGACCGGGATGTTCCGAAGTTGCGGCAGTCGCCTACGGAATGCGCGCAGAGGACCTCATTTTCTGGCTCGACGCGATCGGTGAAGGACCAGGTCCGGACCGCGGTGTGCTGTGCCAGCGCCACGGAGACTCGATGGTCGTGCCACGCGGCTGGACCCTCGACGATCTCCGCGACCCTGACCTTCATCTCTTCCGGCCGCCGAAGCAAGACCCCGACCAGTCCGGCGGGCATACACGCCGGCGACGAGTCGCCGGCCACACTGTCGCTGAGCAATTGGCGCTCGGCGGCATCGTGGAAGCCGAGCGCGAACCTGAGGCCGCGTCGGAAGCGGCGTCCCCGGTGGGTCACGACGATGCGGTCGCCGAGCCGGCTGACGAACCAGCGGCCGCGTGGAAGCCGGCGTTCGACGATGCTGACGACCTCGACGGACTGCTGTCGGCGCGCAGCCCGCTGCTGTCGCGCGCGTTCCGCACGACCGACCGCGCTGACTGATCCGACGTGGACATCACCCGAACCCTCGTGGCACCGGTCCCGGCCGCAGCGCTGTTCGTGCATGTCGAGAACCTGGTGGCCTACGAAGCATGGATGCCGCTGATCCACGAGGTGGAGTCCCTCGAAGTCGCGGCGGGCGCGCTACCGGCGTGGAGCGTCGAACTGCGGGCCCAGGTCGGGCCGTTCGCCCGGTCGAAGCGGCTCCGCATGGAGCGCACCGCTCACGTCGTCGACGAACTGGCGGTGTTCGAACGCGCCGAGAACGATGGCCGCACCCATGCCCCATGGGTGTTGCGCGCCGAGCTCACCCCCGATGGGCCGGACACGACGAGCCTGGCGATGGAGCTGTCGTACGGAGGCTCGCTCTGGGCGGGCGCAGCGCTCGGGCGTGTACTCGACGACCAGGTGCGTCGCGGGAGCGACGCGTTGCTCGAACTCGTCGAACACGCGGCCTGACGGGCTGTTCGATTCACGACCAGGCGATGAAGCGGCCGTTGGCGCGGCGCTCGAGCGACAACGGCATCGCGAAGCACTCGCTCAGCGAGTCGGCGGTCAAGACGTCGTCGACCGGGCCCCGGGCCATGATCGATCCGCCGGCCAGCATCGCGATATGAGTCAGGCCAGGCGGAATCTCGTCGACGTGGTGGGTGACCATCACGAATGGGGGCGCCGAGGCGTCGGTGGCGAGTTGCTGGAGCGTCCCGACGAGTTGTTCGCGACCGCCGAGGTCGAGTCGAGCTGACGGTTCATCGAGGAGGACGACGGCAGGCTCGTTCATCAGCGTGCGCGCCAGAAGAACTCGCTGCTGCTCGCCGGACGACAGCGTCGCCAGAGTGCGGTCGCGATGGTGGAACACGCCCAGCTGTTCCAGACATGCATCCGCGCGCTCGTCGTCTTCGGTCGTGTACCGGTGCCACCACGGTTCGAGCGCCGCGTAACGAGCGGTCTTGACGACATCGTGCGCGGTGAGGTCGCCGCGCAGTTGCTCGGCGAGTGCCGCCGAGGCGTATCCGACGCTGCGACGCAGTTCGCGAACGTCAGCGGTTCCGAGTCGTTGGCCGAGCACGTCGACGGTTCCCGAGGTCGGGTGGTCGTAGAGCGCCATCACCCGCAGCAGGCTGGTCTTGCCAGAACCGTTGGCGCCGATGACGACCCATCGCTCGTCGTTGGCGACTGCGAGCGTCACGCCACCAAGGATCGCGTTGCCATCGCGGACCAGCGTGACGTCGCTCACGGCGATCGCATCGACACGAGACATCGGCGCTCAGCGAATCACGGTTAAGTCCAAAAGAGAAACTGCCGATGAGTGAACGTCACCAAACTGCAATGACAGCTAGGATTTTCTCGAATGGGCACCCCCGCCACCAACCGTCTGGAGCGCGCCCCGCAACTGGTCGATCGCTCTCGGCGTTCGATCGCGAAGCGGACGGTGTCGATCGTACTCACCGCGGTCTTTGCCGCGAGCTTGATGCCGGGCGGCGCCAGCGCGCAGAGCGAAACGCCTGCTGAAGAAGCAGCGCGCGAGATTCAAGAAGCTCGCGACCAGGCCAATGCCGCCGCCGATGCATACTTCGCAGCCGAATCCGTGCTCGATCAACTCGAGGACGATCTCGCATCGCTCGAGCTGCAAGAAGCAGCCTTGCAAGCCACCGTCGATGAGCTTCGAGTCGAGGTCGAGGCCGTCGCCGTCAGCCGCTACATCCAGAGCGGAACGGAAGGTATTCCGCTCCTGACCGACGTCTCAGAGCCTCAGGATCAAGTACAGGCCGAGGTCTTTGTCGACATTCTCACCAACAAGAGCGCCGACACGCTCGATCTGTTCGGCGAGGCCGAGCGGGCGCTCGTCGAAACGCAAGAAGACGTCGCTGACCGTCAAGACGAGATCGAGTCACAGAAGGTCACGTTCGCGGCGCTGGAAGTCGCGGCGCTCGACGAGGTCGAACGGCTGCGCGAGATCGAAGACGAACGGCTGAAGGATGAGGCCGTCCAGAAGGCGCTCGAGGCGCAGATCGCTGCCGAACGAGCCGCCATCGAAGAACAAGCACGCCTCGACGCCGAAGCAGCGGCGCGAGCACAGCCAAACCCGGGTCTGGTCGTGCCGGTCACGACCGTGCCGCCGACCACGACGCTGCCGACTGGCACCGAACCAGATGGCGAAACAACTCCGAACGGCTCGACGCCAGCCGATGACTCCGATGGCTCGAACGACACGTCCGACGAGGAGCCTCCGGTCACCGAGGCGCCACCCGAGACGCTCGCACCCGAGACGACACTGCCCGAAAACACCGGCGGCTCGGGCGGAACGAGTGGCGGTCGAACCGGTGGCGGTGGCGGTGGCAACAACCCGACCGGTGTCGACACCGGATCCGGATATGTCGACGCGATCGTCTGCCCGATGCCGGGCGGGGCATACGGCGACACATGGGGTGCTCCTCGTTCAGGCGGTCGCCGCCACGAAGGCGTCGACATCATCGCCCCACGTGGTCTGCCGATCTACGCCGTCACGTCCGGAGTGGTCACGTTCAAGTTCAACCGGCTCGGCGGCAATGCCGTGTCGCTGGCCGGTGACAACGGCAACCGGTACTACTACGCCCACCTCGACAGCTACGTCGGCGGGAGTCGCCGAGTGTTCCAAGGCGAGCTGATCGGGTACAACGGCGACACGGGCAACGCTCGATTCAGCACACCACACCTCCACTTCCAGGTGCACCCTGGCGGTGGGCGAGCGGTGAACCCCTACCCGTCCGTGCGCGCTGCGGGCTGCTGACCTCGCTCACTGCTGGCCGGTCAACTGGGGCCTGAGCGACACGATCTGGCAGGCTCGGATCGATGGCAGACCACGAAGAACTCCGCCGGCTGCTGCAGGATGCCCTCGGCGTCGAGAGTGTCACCGACCTGACGAGGCTGTCGGGTGGCGCGTCACGGGAAACCTGGCGGTTCGTCGCCGACGGAAACAGTCGCGTCGTACAGCGCCAACGCGCTGGTGACGAGCGCGACATGATGATCGAGGCCGCCACCGTCGACGCGGCGTCTCGGGCCGGGGTGCCTGTCCCCGAACTGCTTCGCGCCGAGTCGTCGCCGAGCGGATCGTTCATGATCCTCGACGCGATCGACGGCGAGACGATCGCTCGGAAGATATTGCGCGACGCCGACTTCGTCGATGCTCGAGCGGCGCTTCCCACCCAGCTCGGACGCGCTCTGGCTGCGATTCATGCAATGTCGTCTGACGCGGTTGACGGTCTCCCCGAGGCCGATCCGATCGCGTTCTACACCGACGTGCTCGACAGCCTGGGGCAGCCGTATCCGATGCTCGAACTCGTGCGCCGCTGGCTTTTGGAACATCGACCGACGACGGGTGCGACCACGATCGTGCATGGAGACTTCCGTCTCGGCAATCTGATCGTCGGGCCGAACGGACTGCGTGCGGTGATCGACTGGGAACTCGCGCATGTTGGCGATCCCATGGAAGACCTCGGCTGGCTCTGCGTCAAAGCCTGGCGATTCGGTCAGTCGCCGCCGGTGGCGGGGATCGGGGAGTACGAGGAGTTGTTTGCTGCGTATGCGGAAGCGAGCGGCATCACCGTCGACGCCGATGTGGTGCGATGGTGGGAGGTGCTCGGCACCTGGAAGTGGGCCGTGATGTGCATCCTGCAGGCGAGCGCGCACCTTTCGGGAGCGGTCCGGAGCCACGAGCTCGCCGCGATCGGCCGGCGGGTCTGCGAGAACGAACACGACTTGTTCCTGGCGTTGGAGGGGCGATGGTGAACCCGCACGGAGCGCCGGGCGCAATCGAACTCGTCGAAGCGGTGCGCGAGTGGATCGAGCGCGACGTGATGGCGACGTCCGAGGGTCGTCTTCGATTCCACGCCCGCGTGGCGACGAACATGTTGGCGATGGTCGAGCGCGAGATCGAGCTCGGCGAGTCGCACGCGGTTGCGCATGCGGAACGCCTCGCGACACTCGGTGTCGCCGACGACCACGAGTTCGCGGCTGCGATTCGTGCCGGCGACCTCGACGACCGACTCGACGAGGTGCGCACGCTGCTGCGTGCCACGGTCGATGACAAGCTCGCGGTGGCGAACCCCGGCTATGTCGACGACTGACGCGATGGTCGGCTGACTGCAACGACCGAGGTCAGCGACGGGGCTTGGGCGTGAGCGACACCGGCTGGCCCGCTGCGAGCTGACCACAGGCGGCGTCGATGTCGGTGCCGCGGTTCTGACGGACCGTTGCATTCGCGCCGAGTTCTTCGAGACGGTCGCGAAAGGCATACACCTTCTTGAGAGGCGTGCCGCTCGTCGGGTACCCCGGAGTGCGGTTGAGCGGGATGAGGTTGACGTGTGCACTCGGCCGCAGCTTCCAGCACAGCTCCGCGAGTTCTTCGGCGTCGGACGGCCGGTCGTTGACGCCGTCGATCATCGCCCATTCGAAGCTGACCCGGCGGTTCTTCACCTCGAGGTATTCGGCGCACGCGTCGAGGAGATCGTTGATCGGATACCGCTTGTTGATCGGGACGAGTTCGGTGCGGAGTTGATCGTTCGCGGCATGCAATGAAACGGCGAGATTGATCGGTAGTGGCAGATCCTTGAGCGCACGGATGCCGGGGATCAGCCCGACGGTCGAGATCGTGATGTGTCTCGCTGACAAGCCGAGGTCGCCGTGGATGCGTTCGGTGGCGGCCCACACGTGGTCGAGGTTTGCCATTGGCTCACCCATCCCCATGAATACGACGTTGCTGACCCGTCGACCTGTTGCTCGTGCTCGCTGGGACGCTCTGACGACCTGTTCGACGATCTCACCCGTGGTGAGATGGCGAGTGAATCCGGCTTGGCCCGTTGCGCAGAACCCGCAGGCCATGGCGCATCCGGCCTGGCTGCTGACACACACGGTGGCTCGGTCGGGATACAGCATGAGCACCGTCTCGACGCGGCTTCCGCCATCGAGCTCCCACAAGAACTTGACCGTGTCGCCCTTGTCGCTCACTGACTCGGTGACGAGCTCGAGCGACAGCGGCAAGCTCGACTCCAGCGTGGCGCGCAGCTTCTTCGGGAGGTTGGTGATGTCGCTCGGATCGGCGAGCTGCTCGTACAGACCGCTCCAGATCTGGTCGAGTCGGTACCGAGGTTCACCATCGAGAAGCTGGCCGAACTCGTCGCGCGTGACGTCGTAGCGCGTGGCGTTCATCTCAAAGAAGCTATCGACGGTTCGCCGCGGTGTCGGATCGACCGGTGTCGACGCCCGGCGTGCGAGCCGTGCCAGGCTGTGCGGGTTCGACCAGTGGAGACGGAGTGTGTTGATGAGCATCGATCGAGTAGGGGTTGTCGGTTGCGGTCAGATGGGTGCCGGGATCGCCGAAGTGTGCGCACGCGCTGGCGCGAGTGTGGTGGTTCGCGAAACCGATGCCGAAACCATCGAGCGGGGACGGAGCCGGCTGGTCGCGTCGTTCGACAAGGCGGTCGCCCGCAACAAGATGACCGACGAGGACCGAGACTCGATGCTCTCGCGGTTGACGTTCACGACCGACCTGGCCGATATGGCCGATCGTCAGCTCGTCATCGAAGCAATCGTCGAAGACGAGACGCTCAAGACCGACCTGTTCACGCGGCTCGACCAGGTGGTCGACGCCGATGACGCGATTCTCGCGAGCAACACGAGTTCGATTCCGATCATGAAGCTCGGTGTCGCAACTCGGCGGCCAGAGCAAGTGGTGGGTATCCACTTCTTCAACCCGGTGCCGGTGCTGCGCCTCGTCGAATTGGTGACCAGCCTCATGACGTCACAGGAGACGATCGCCCGATCGGAAGCGTTTGCCGAGACCGTGCTCGACAAGATCGTCATTCGCAGCCAGGACCGAGCCGGGTTCGTGGTGAACGCGCTGCTCATTCCCTACATCCTCTCTGCGATCCGGATGATGGAATCGGGCTTCGCAACAGCCGAAGACATCGACCACGGCATGGTCGAGGGGTGCAACCATCCCATGGGGCCACTGGCGCTTGCCGACCTGATCGGGCTCGACACCACGGCGGCGGTTGCCCAGTCGATGTATGAGGAATTCAAGGAGCCGCTGTATGCGGCTCCGGCGATGCTCTCGCGTATGGTCGAGGCAGGGCTGCTCGGACGCAAGAGCGGCCGCGGGTTCTACGACTACGCGAAGTAGTTCGACGACGCGAGAAACGGCAGGGCGGGATGCGACATGTGATGACTCTGGTAGCGACGCTCGGCATCGCGGTGGCCGGTTGTGTGTGGCCGATCCCGCCCGGCGGTGCCCCGATTCCGTCGATCGATGCGACGTTGACCTACTCGGCAGCCGACCGCACGCTCCACATCGAGGCGACACCGATCAACATCGTGCCGACCGGTGCAACGGTCTGGCCCGACGGACTCGCTGGCGAAGCTGCACCACTCGACACCGAGCCGCCGTGGGAGTTCACGATCGACCGTTCCGGCGCCGCGATCGGTCGCCACGAAGCCAATGTGATGTTCACCGATGGCACGACCTACGTCACCTTGCCGTTCGAGTACGAGGTCGTCGGCTGCAACGGGTCGATCGACCTCTGCGACCGGAACTACGACGATCTTGCGTATGCAACGACCCACAACGCGATGTCGAGCGCGGCTGACGGATGGCTCGGCCCGAACCAGGAG
>CALICC010000155.1 GCA_938049325.1 uncultured Ilumatobacter sp.
CGGAATCTCGCCGACGACTTCGAGGTCGGCGTCGTCACGCTCTTCTGCGACCGGTGCCAGCAGGCCTTGCAGGAGCGGCGTCTGCCACGTGTCGTGTTCGATCGTGCTCATGCCGCCATGTTGCCACCTCCAGCACCGACCGCACGGGCCGTGGAACCAGACCCGAAAAACGAACGAGGGGCCGTGCGCTCGGCACGACCCCTTCGATCAAATTCTGCTGGTGCTCAGAGAGCGGCTTTCGCGTTCTCCACCAGCTTCGTGAACGCGGCTGCGTCCGTGACTGCGATGTCGGCGAGGATCTTACGATCGACTTCGATACCCGCAGCGTTGAGGCCAGCGATGAAGCGGCTGTAGCTCATGTCGTTCTGGCGACAGGCTGCGTTGATCCGCTGAATCCACAGCCGACGCATCTCGCCCTTGCGTGCGCGACGGTCGCGGAAGGCGTAGTTGCCCGACCGCATGACCTGTTCGTTGGCGGCGCGGAACGAACGGCTCTTGTTGCCGTAGTAGCCCTTCGCCTGCTTCAAGACCTTCTTGTGGCGATTCGTCTTCGTGACGCCACGTTTCACTCGTGCCATTTCTCTACTCCTCTGTACTCAGCTGTTACTCAGCGCTCGGCCAGCAGACGCTTGACTCGCTTGACGTCGCCAGGATGCACGTCGGCATCCCGGTCGAGACGGTGCTTCCGACTCGACGACTTCGACTCGAACTTGTGCTGATTGTTCTGCTGTTCGTGACGGAGCTGGCCCGTTCCGGTCTTCTTGAACCGCTTCGCCGCGGTCTTCGATGTCTTCATCTTCGGCATGTCATTCTCCTTCTGATTCCGCCGCAGCCGCTTCGGACGCAGCTGCTTTGGCCGCCTCTTCTGCGGCCTTCCTGATCGCTTCTTGCGCCTGCTTGTCAGGCGACAGCACCATCGACATCGCACGTCCCTCGAGCCGTGACCGGCTATCGAGCTTGGCTGCGGGTCCAACCGCCTCAATCACGTCGTCGAGGATTTTGGCACCCAGTTCCGGGTGCGCCATTTCTCGACCACGAAATTGCAGCGTGACCTTGACCTTGTGCCCTTCGTCGATGAAACGAACGACGTTGCGTGTCTTGGTGTCGAAGTCGCCCTTGCCGATCTTGGGCCGGTACTTCACTTCTTTCACCGACACGTTGGTCGACTTCTTGCGGGCTTCTTTGGCTTTCTGGTCTTCTTCGTACTTGAACTTGCCGTAGTCCATGATGCGACACACAGGCGGATTCGCCTGTGGCGCGACTTCGACGAGATCGAGATCGAGACCTCGAGCCATGCGCAACGCTTCGGGGACCGCCTTGATTCCGAGCTGGTCGCCGTCAGGTCCGATCAAACGGACTTCACGGCTGCGGATGCGGTCGTTGATGCGGTGCTGTTCGCCCCGCGGTTCTGGTCGTCGCGGTGCTATGAGACTTCGCTCCTGTGCAAATGGGCCTCCCCATGTATGAATGTGGCGCTCGACGCGAAGTCCGCGGAGCGACCGTCATCCGACCACCCCTGGGCGGTCTTCTGGCTGTCTCAGCCTCAGTACCCGAGCACTGTCGACCCGGAGGTCAGTGGTGAACAGGTGGGGATTGCTCCCACTTCGTGTCAGTTGTTCGGGCGGTACGCTACCGCGCGTGACAGACGAAACCTCCGATGCCGGCTTCTCCGGTGACATCCCAGGACTCGACGATTTCCAATCCGAGTTCGAGAAATTGAGCCCGGAAGAGCAACAACAGATCGCCGAAGCCCAACAGGCCATGGAGGAGACCCGCCAACGGCTCTCCTCGGTTCCGGCCGAAGTCGTCGTGACCAACCACGTCATGGGGCTCTACGAACTCGCCGCGATTCACCTGTCGTCGGAGACTCCCGACCTGGCCCAAGCCGCGCTCGCGATCGATGCCCTGGCGTGTCTGGTCGACGGTCTCGGCGACCGCCTCGGACCCGAAGCACCCACGATGGTCGACGCGCTGAACAACATCCGTCTTGCGTTCGTCCAGATCAAAGGCCAAACCGAAGCCGCCGAGTGACTCCGGGCGCGGCTCGTGACGAGCTGATCAGACTGCTGCAGATGGCGTACTCGGGCGAGCGCGCCGCTGCGTATGCATACCTCGGTCACGCGCGGTCGCTGTCGCGCCCCAAACACGCTGCCGACCGCGAGATGCTCCGGTCGGTGCTCGTCGACGAGATTCGGCACCGCCGCTGCGTTCGTCGGTTACTCCGCCAACTCGACGCCGATGGCGACCCTCGGCGCGAACGCAAGATGCGCCGCATCGGACTGACGATCGGCGCGTTCTGTCGTGTCGGCGGCTGGTACGCCCCCATGTACGGAGCCGGCAAGCTCGAGCGGGGCAACGTCGCTGAGTACGAGGTGGCCGCACGGCTCGCTCATCTGGCCGGGCTCGACGACATGTGCGACACGCTCCTCGGCCTCGCCGAGGTCGAGTGGGACCACGAACAACTCTTCCGATCGTGCGCGGAGAGCCACTGGTTGTGGAAGGTGTCGCCGCATTGGTCCGACACTGGACCACGTGCTGACATCCGCTCGACGTTCGCCGAGTTCATGCTGACTGGCGCACCAGAACCGAAGCTGCGCTGGACGCCGCTGCGCTGATCTGATCACCCGTCGTTGCGGGCGAATCTCCCGATGGGAGCGTCAAGCACGCGGCCGCCCGCCACCAACACGTCCTCTTCGGCCAGGAGCTCGGCTTGCAGCGCAGGGTTGCCCGTTCGAATCCGCCCCTGTGCGTTGACCACTCGCCACCAGGGCACGTCGACCTTCGTCTCGCGCAAGATGCGACCAACGAGCCTCGACTGCTTCGGATATCCGGCGACCTCGGCAATGTCGCCATACGTCGTGACCTCGCCCTCACCGAGCGCCAAGAGCACATCGATGATCCGACGTTCGCGTACTGCGCGCTCGTCACTCACCGCGGGGAGCTCATGACGTGATGGCCGCCGCCTCGTATCGGCCGAATTTGCACAGCAGGCGAAACGTCACCACGGCGTCAACAGCGACGCTGCGCGATCCGTCAGCGAGTTCGATGCAGTGAAACGGATACCGCTCCCCTGCGTCTGACTCGACGACACCGAGTCCGACGTGCTCATCGAACTCGACCACCGTGCCGCGCCGCGCGTCACTCATGGGACGATCTTGGAGATCGGCATCTCCACGAGATCGGTTGCACCAGCCTCGCGCAACGCCGGGATGAAGAGATTGATCGTCTGCTTCTCGATCACCGATTCGACCGCCACGCCGCCGCCGGACAATGGCGACACGGTCGGCGACTTCATCGACGGCAACACCGC
>CALICC010000156.1 GCA_938049325.1 uncultured Ilumatobacter sp.
CGATGGCCAGACGCTCGCCGAACTGAACGGCATCGTCTACAAGGGCAGCCATGCCAACAGCGAGACCGTCGAACACGCCGACACCTCCGACTACCCGGATCTCGCCGGGGCGACCTCGAGCAAGCCGATCAAGTGGATCGGCGCCTGGGACGCAACGATCGGCGGCACCCACGACCACACCGACTGGTACCCCCAGATCAGCACCAAGTCGGGTGAAGGCGGCTGGGAACTCTTTGCCGACTCCGTCGACTGCCTGTGGGCCGGCGGCGACTTCAACCGCGGCAGCTACGACGGTGACGTCGCACGCTACGTCGGTGGATTCGCTCGCTTCTGCACCACCGACGACGTTGCACCAGGCGTCCCGACCGACCTGATCGCCGAAGTCACCAACAGCGGCGTCGAACTCGCTTGGACCGGCACCGAAGACGACCGTGGCGGAGCCGTTCAGTACGAACTGCTGAAGAACGATGCGGTGGTCGCAACAACAGCAACTACGACATTCGTCGACGCCGTCGGCACTGTCACCGACCGGTACTTCGTCAGGGCTCTCGACGGCACCGGCAACCGGTCAGCCACGACCGCGGTCACGATCGCGACGCCGGATACCGAGGCCCCCTCGGTTCCCCAGAACGTCGCAGCGTTCGATCGCGGTGCCGGCACGGTCGAACTCCGCTGGGACGCATCGACAGACGATCGACGTCTCGCCGACTACATCGTGTTCGAAGACGGCACCGAAGTGATGCGAGTCGCGGGACGGCGCGCACTCCTCGAACTTCGAGACCCCGGGCCGCATTCGTATTCGGTGGTCGCCTCCGACCGGGCCGGCAACCTCAGCGCGCCGTCGATTCTCGCAACGGTGACCGTGTCCGAGGACGAGGGCCTTCGACCTCCGTCGACACCGACCAACGTCGCGGCGTCAGTCGACGAGTCCGGCGATGTCACCGTGTCGTGGTCCCCATCGCTCGATGACGGCATCGTGGTCGAGTACATCGTGTTCGCCAACGGCGTCGAAGTCGGCCGGACTGCCGCGAACAGCTTGTCGGTGGCGTCACCTCCGGCCGGCGCTCACCTCTACCGAGTCGCAGCGGTCGACGACGATGCCAACCAGAGCGCGCTGTCGGCAGCATTCGATGTCGAACCTCCGGGGACCAACATCGCACGCGGCCGAACAGCGACGGCGTCGTCGGTCTTCTTCAATCTGTTCCCGGCGTCGTGGGCCATCGATGGCGACCGCACTTCCGGCCTGACCACGCTGTTCCATTCTCGGGCTCAGGTGCACCCGTGGTGGCAAGTCGACCTCGGAGCCGAGCGAGCGATCTCCGACGTCTTGCTCGTCAACCGCACCGACTGTTGCGCGGATCGCCTGACCGACGTCTACGTGTTCGTGTCCGACACCGACATGACATCGCGGTCGTTCGCCGACGTGCGCGACGACCCAGGGGTACGCCACACGCGCTTCTCGGGCACCGTTGGCATCGAGGCACTGCTCGACGTCTCAGCAACGGGCCGCTACGTGCGAGTCCAACTGGGCGGCACGAGCACCAGCATCTTGCAGCTGGCCGAGGTCGAGATCTACGCGGCCGGATCCGACAACGCCGCTCGAGCCCAACCCGCGACCGCGTCGTCGGTGTTCCGCGACGACCCGACCGCGCAGGCGACATCAGCAGTCGACGGCGACCGAACGTCCGGCCTCGCCACCACGTTCCGTTCCGAGGACGAAGCGAATCCGTGGTGGCAAGTCGACCTCGGTGCGCAACGTGCACTGTCCCAGGTGCAGCTCGTGAACACGACCGACGGGGACCCATCGCAGTTGAACGATGTCTACGTGTTCGTGTCCGACACCGACATGAGCAGCCGATCGTTCTCGAGCGTGCGCAATGATCCCTCGATCTGGGAGACGCGTTACCCGGGCACGGTCGCCTCCGATGTGCTCCTCGATCTCGCGACCTACGGTCGTTTCGTGCGAGTCCAACTCGGTGGCACGAACTCGCTCCAGTTGGCTGAGGTCGAGGTCTACGAAATCGAAGCAGCCGACATCGAGGCGCCAACGATGCCGGCCGACCTCACCGCGGTGGTAGAGCCCGACGACGACGTGGTGCTGTCGTGGACCGCATCGACCGACAACATCGGCGTCGTCGAGTACGTGGTGTTCCAATCGGGCAACGAGGTCGCCAACGTGAGTGCGACCACGGCAACGTTGGCTCCTGGCGAAGGTTCGTACGCGTACCAAGTGTGGGCGCTCGATGCGGCCGGCAACGCCTCGGCTTTGTCGGCGTCGGTCAACGTGAAGGTGGTCGGCGAGGACGTCACGCCACCTGCCGCTCCGCAGGCTCTCTTCGGCGAGGTCGACGACAACGGCGACGTCACATTGACCTGGTCCGCCGCGATCGACGACGTCGGCGTGGCCGAGTACGTGGTGCTCCGCAACGGCGTCGAGATCGACCGCGTCACCGTCACGACCGCCGATGTCGCCGCACCTGGACCCGGTTCGCACTGGTACCAAGTCCGAGCGGTCGACGCGGCCGGCAATGAGAGCGTCAAGACGCCTCCCGTGCAGATCATCATCTGAGTCTGAATCACCACCTCGCGACGCACATCGAGGTCTCAACATCACTCTCGGTGAGAGATTGTCCGCTCCGCGACTTCCGGTGTCTGCACGGCGTCCACTATTTGTACGGATCTTGACGGTTGCGCTGGAGAGCGGACCCGAGTGACCGTTAGCGTTGTCAGCCGATTAGTGGCTGACGGTAGAGACAGAGGCGGGCAGATGGCGGATCAACGGACACGGCGAATCGGGCGCTTCTCGCTGCTCATCGGACTGCTCAGCGGCAACCTCACCATCGGCGCACTCACGGCGACGTCGGTCGCCCACGCCGCGGACGACATCCCCGACGTCGGGCTCCCCGAAGTCCTCATCGATGCCGACCCAATGGTCTCGGAGCGCACCGAGATCCTCGCCGCCGGCGTCACGGGCGTCAACAAGGACAACGACACCTTCCCGCAGATGGACACCGAGGTGCTCGCCATCGCCGAGCACGACGGCGTGATGTACATCGGTGGCAAGTTCACCGAGGTCGAGATCGCCGCCACAGGCGAGAAGTTCGCACAACCGTTCCTCGCCGCGTTCGAACGCGAAACGGGTGCATGGATTCCGTCGTTCGCCCCTGCCGTCAACGGCAACGTCTGGGACCTCAAGGTCACCGACAACGGCCAACTCATCGTCGCCGGACAGTTCGAGAACATCGACGGCGCACCGAACACCACGGGCATCGCGATGATCGACCTGGCAACCGGCCAACTGAACCCCAACTGGCAGGTCGACCTCGAGCTCACCGGCTCGTCGAACTGGGCGCTGGCCCGCGCGCTCGACATCGAAGGCGACCACCTCTACATCGCCGGCAACTTCACTCGCATCACGGGCACCGACGGCGTCCTCGCCAACGCGGGGCAGATGGCTCGCGTCAACCTCGCCACGGGCAACGTCGACGGCACGTTCCTCCCGAACTTCGACGGCATTGTCTTCGACGTCGACGCCATCGACGACAAGGTGTACGCGGTCGGCAACTACTTCAACACCAACGGCTCGTGGACACTCGGCCAGACCACCTTGCGC
>CALICC010000157.1 GCA_938049325.1 uncultured Ilumatobacter sp.
AGCACACGGCGGTCTGCAGGCCGGAATCGCCTCTGCCGCGTTCTTCTACAGCATGCGTGAGATGGGCAAGAACGCGTGCATCCGGCTGATCCACGAAGCCAAGCTCGCCATGATGGAAGTGGGCCAGCGCATGGTCGCCGATGGAGTGATCGACGACGTTCAAGACGTCTTCATGCTCCTCGACGACGAACTCGACGCGTTCCTCGCCGACCCGCCGTCGATGGCCGACAAGATCCGCGAGCGCGCCGTGAGCTTCGCGCATCTGCAGACGCTCGAGCCGCCGTACATCATCAAGCTCGAAGAGGGCGTGCCGCCAATCTCCGAGTGGCCGGTGCGCGGGGCCAGCGGTGCCGAGTCGGCCGGTGCCGGCGATGTGTTGCAAGGGGCGATGGGTTCGCCGGGCGTCGTCACGGGTGTGGCACGAGTGGTGCTCGACCCGTCCGACCCGGGAGCGATCGGGCCCGGCGACATCATGGTCGCACCCACCACCGACCCGTCATGGGTCCCGCTGTTCCTCGCTGCCGAAGGCGTCGTGGTCAACGTCGGCGCGGTGGCAAGTCACGCTGCGATCATGTGCCGCGAGCTCGGGATTCCCTGCGCGGTCTCTGTGATCGACGCAACCGATCGCATTCCTGACGGAGCAACGATTGAGATCGACGGCTCGACAGGCACCGTCACGATCGTCTCGCTCTAACGGGGCCTGCCTGGGTCTCTTTCGTCCCGGCACCGCCGCTACCCAGTGGGTCCTTTTGGTTCCGGCACCGGTGCTACCCAGTGGGTGCTACGTGTTGGGGAGAATGTGCTCTTCGCCGAACGTGCGGAGGCGGTCGAAGCCGCCTTCGTCGGCGAAGAAGAACGCGGGGATCATCGCTCGGCTCACGCCGATCTCGGTCATGATCTCGATGCCCTTCTGCGGATCGCCGAGGTGTGAGACGAACAAACCGCTGACCTCGATCTCCGCTGCATCGCGCTCTTGGCGTTCGCACTCCTCACGCAGTCGGCCGATCAGTTCCCCGAGCAGACGCGGGCTCGACTCGCCGGGGAAGTAGCCGTCGGCGAGCCGGGCAGCGCGGCGTAGCGCGGCCGGTGTGTCGCCACCGACCACGATCGGGATGTTGGCGCCCTGCGCCGGCGGTGGCGTCGACGTGAGCGGCTCGAAGTCGACGAAGTCGCCGTGGAACTCGACGTCTTGGCCCGACCAGATCGTGCGCATCGCTGCCACGTACTCGTCGGTGCGCTTCCCGCGCTGCTCCCACGGCACACCCAACGCGTCGAACTCTTCCTTCATCCACCCGACACCGATGCCGAGCTCGACGCGGCCGCCGCTGAGATGGTCCAAGGTTGCCAGCTCTTTCGCGAGCACGACCGGGTTGCGTTGCGGGAGGATGAGGATGCACGTTCCGAGACGAAGCGTGGGTGCGGCCGCAGCGACATAGGCGAGCCAGATCAACGGGTCCGGGATCACGGTGTCTTTGGTGGCGGGCACTGCGCCGTCGGCCGAGTACGGGTACTTCGAGTCGATCGTCGCTGGGAACACAACATGCTCGCCGCCCCAGACGGAGTCGAATCCGACTTCTTCGGCGATTCGAGCGATCTCGAGGGCGGTCGACGGGTCGGTGCCGACCGAGCTGGCAAAGGAGAGTCCGAACTTCATCATCAGATCCCACCACACAGCCCGTTGAGAATCGCTACCCGAGCCGTACTCATCTGGGTCCCTTTGGTCCAGGACCCCGCGCTACCCAGTGAGAGGTGAGGGGCGACCGGTACGTCGACGGAAGCGCCCGACCGTTACGTTCGACGAAGACAGGTCGCGAGCGAGCGGCAGACAAGGGGGACAGCAGATGGCCGACACAGTGTTGGATCGATTTGGCTTGGCGGGCGGCGTCGCGGTCGTCACGGGCGCCGGACGAGGAATCGGTGAAGGCATCGCGGTCGCGCTGGCTGAGGCGGGCTGCGATGTGGTGCTCACCGCACGACGCGAGCACGAGATCGAGGCGGTTGCCGACAAGGTGCGCGCACTCGGACGGCGTGCGCTTGCTGTCCCGGGTGACATCACCGATGGCGACTTCGTGGAGCGTCTGGCCGACCAGGCAAAGGCTGAGATGGGCCGCGTGACGTTGTGGGTGAGTAACGCGGGAGGCGCCGACGACCGGACGCCGCGCCACTTGGCCGACATGCCCGATCGTCAGTGGGACTATCAGCTCGACCTCAACCTGCGCGCCGTGTTCACCGGTGCTCGCGCCGCGGTGCGGGTGATCGAAGACGGCGGCTCGATCATCAACATCTCATCGGGTGCAGCCCTCAAGCCGTCGCCGAACAACGGCCCGTATGCGGTGGCGAAGGCCGGAGTCGACAGTTTGACAAAGACGCTGTCGATCGAGTTGGCGCGTCGAGGTGTCCGGGTCAACGGTGTGGCTCCTGGGCCCGTACCCACCGAAGTGTTCATGGAGTTCTTCAAGGCAACAGAAGACGACCTCCCCGACCTCGCGAAGAAGATCGGCGTGCCGCTCGGTCGGCTCGGCACACCCGAAGACGTCGCGAATGCCGTGGTGTTCTTGGCATCACCCGCCGCATCGTGGGTCACCGGCCAGACACTGCTCGTCAACGGTGGCGACCGCTGACCACACCAACGACCAGGACAAAGGTGACGGATCGAGATGACGGATCGAAGAGGTTGATGCAATGAGCGGCGACGCAGGATTGAGCGAGAACTGGGCGACGTTGTGGGAAGCGTTCGTCGACGCACACCCTGAGCAAACAGCAGTGGTCATCGGCGACGAGTCGCTGAGTTGGCGCGAGCTCGACGATCAGGCCTCGCGTCTCGCCGGCGCACTCGGCGAGCGCGGGATCGGGCAAGGAACTCGGATGGCGCAGTTGATGTTCAACTGCCCCGAGTATCTCGGGTCGGCGTATGCCGCGTTCAAGCTGCGGGCGAGCCCGGTCAACGTGAACTATCGATACAAGGCGCCCGAGATCGCATACATCTGCGACAACGCGGGCGCCGAGGTGCTGGTGTTCCATGGCTCGCTGGGCGAGCGTGTTGCCGATGCGCGCGCTTCGATGCCGACGGTCCGAGTGCTCCTCCAGGTCGACGACGGTGCGCCATTGATCGATGGAGCCGAGTGGTATCACGAGGCGATCGCGGCGGCGGAGCCTGCCGAGCGGATCGAACGATCGGGCGACGACACGCTGATGCTGTACACCGGCGGCACGACCGGCAACCCGAAAGGTGTCGTGTGGCGTCACGTCGACCTGTTCGGCGGCCTGGCGTACACCGCCTACATGTCGGCGGGAATCGAAGTACCGACGACCGTCGAAGCAGTCGGGCGGATCGCGGCCGAACTACAGGTAGACGGCAAGAGCCCGGTGATGCTGTGCGCACCACCGCTTATGCACGGCACAGCGCTGTTCCTCGCGATCGGCGCATTCGTCATGGGCGGAACGGTGGTGCTGCTCGGTGGCCGGTCGTTCGACGCAGATGAACTGTGGAACCTGGTCGAACGCGAGAAGGTCACGCAGATCTCCTTGGTCGGCGATGCGTTCGCCCGACCGCTCAACGAGGCACTCGACGTCGCGGAGTCGACAGGCCGCGCGCGTGATCTCACATCGGTGACGCGCATCGTGTCCACCGGCGCCACGCTGTCCGCTGATCAGAAGCGCGGCTTTCAAGCCCGGCTTCCCAACGCCGCGATCTTCGACATGATCGGCGCTTCCGAAGGCGGCCCGTTCGCGGTGTCGATGACGATGCCCGGCGACGAACCGCCCGAGACGGCGATCTTCACCGCCCCGCCCCATGTCGTGACAATCGATGGCGAGACCGGTGAAGTGTTGCCCCGCGGCAGCGACACGCCCGGGATGCTGGCAGCGTCGGGCGCGATGCCTCGCGGCTACTGGAATGACGACGCCAAGACGGCCGACACGTTCCGCGTCATCGACGGTGTTCGCTACACCGTCCCCGGCGACTACGCAACGATCGCCGACGATGGCACCGTCACGCTCCTCGGACGTGGGTCGGTATGCATCAACTCCGGCGGCGAGAAGATCTACCCCGAAGAGGTCGAGGTCGCCGCGCGATTGCATCCGAACGTCGTCGACGCGACCGTGGTCGGCGTTCCTCACGAACGGTTCGGCGAGACAGTGGTGCTGGTGTGCTCGGTGTCGGCCGCGACCGACGCCGACGACATCATCGCGAGCGTGAAACAGCAGATCGCCGACTACAAGGCGCCGCGACGCGTCGTGATCGTCGACGAGGTGTATCGGGCTCCCAACGGCAAAGCGGACTACCGCTGGGCTCGCGAGCAAGCGCAGGCGGCCGGCTGAAGCTTCAGTGCGTGATCTGGTCCGCAACTGCGTCGGTTTCCGACGCCGACGTGGACCAGAACGTCAATGACGCAACGGTCGGGTCTGATGATCAGGCACCGATGGGCTGATCGGGGCTCGGCACAGAGTCCGGAGCGGTGTCACCGGCCGCTGCGCCGTCGTCTTCGCCGAGGGTGACGATCTGAGCAGCGAGATAGGTGCTGATCGGAACCGCCGACACGAGTCCGATCGAACCGACCAATGCGCGGACCACTTCGACAGCGACGAGTTCCTGAGTCACCACCGAGCCGAACGATTGGCCGGATTGGCGAAAAAGCAGCAGGAGCGGGAGCGCGGCGCCCGCGTACGCGAGGAACAGCGTGTTGACCGTGGAGGAGATGTGGTCACGCCCGATCCGAACACCGCGTTGGTACAACTCTTTGACACCGGCGTGTGGTGCGGCCCGCTTGAGTTCGACCACGGCCGACACCTGGGTGACGGTGACGTCGTCGAGTACGCCGAGCGAGCCGATGAGGATGCCGGCGAGGAGCAGTCCGCGAGGGTCGACCGAG
>CALICC010000158.1 GCA_938049325.1 uncultured Ilumatobacter sp.
GGCTGTCGTCGATCACGCTCGCCCAGTCCGTCGGCTCACAGAAGCCCTGACAGGCTCCGTTGACCTTCATCTCGGTATCGAAGTCGTAGCCCTCGCGTGGCGGTTCGAACGTCACGCCGATCCCGTCGTCAACCTCCCAGCTGCGAGGAGCCGCAGCGGCCACGCGCTCGTCGTCGTCGCCGACCGTGATCGACTCGAAGACGATGTCATATCGATCGGGCACCAGCGCATTGATCTCTGCCAGCAATGCGGCATCGACGACGTGCCCCGCGTCGTCAGCGTTCGACGCCGGCGTTTCATCGATGGCTCGCTCAGTTTCGGACGCTTCGCCTCGGTTGCCGGTGACTGTCACCCGACCAGCGTCAGCGCCACTGCCAGCTTCCGAGCTTTCGCCACAAGACGTCAACACGAACAGCGCCGCGACGGCGAACGGACCGAACAAAGAACGCATGCATGGTGATCGTCACGAACACGATTCGACTTGACCGGGGCGATCGCACCGGTTGGCGCCACCCCGAGCAACGATCAGTCGAGAAGTGTCGGGTCGGCGCGCAGTTCAGCGCGCACGGCCGCTTCCCAGAAGCCGATGAAGCCGTTGCCGTCGGACTTCAACACCATCTCAGCAAACGCCGGGGCGAGCGTCGACGCCACCGGCCCGTTGGCTGCTACTCGCACGTGCCACGACCGTTGACAACGCTGTTCGAGCGCAACGGCGCGCTGGTGCGCTGCCCGCACGGTCGAACCAATCACGAGCACCCCGTGGCCCGCAAGCAATGCGAGATCGGCCTCACCGATCTTGTCGACGGCCGAACGAGCCGACGACGCGTCGTTCACCGCGCCGTCGTACTCCTCGACCAACACCAGTTCGCCGCCACCGAGCGCCGAGCTCTGATCGAGGATCGGCGGGAGCTCACCGAGGTCGGCCCACACCACCCCGTACAGCGGATGGTTGTGCACGGTGACCTGCACGTCTGGTCGCTTGCGATGCAGTTCGAGATGCAGCGGAATACCCAATGGCACCGGCCACTCCCCTTCAACGACGTTGCCGTCGAGGTCGATCCGAATGACCTGGTCGGGACGCAGTTCGTCCCAGCGCACCAACCACGGGTTGCACCAGAGCGTTCCGTCGCCGGCGTTGATGGTGATGTGTCCGGCGAGATGGTCGTTGTACCCCTCACGCCACAGAGCGCGCGCCAACAGCACGAGTGCCTCGCGGTCGTTCAACTCCGGCATCAGCTGGTCCGGTCGCAACTCGAACGGCTGTCGAAACACCTTCACCATGACGTCACCCTCAACTCAGTCCAGCGGCAACACGACGTCAGGCAGCGGATGCCGGTACAGCTTCGCTGCGTTCTCGCTGCACATCATGCGTAGTTCATTCGCCGGGATGTGGCCCCAGGCATCGTCGATCACGTGCTGTGTGTCGGGCCAGGTGCCGTCGCCGTGCGGATAGTCGGTCTCGACGAGGATGTTCTCGACGCCGATGCGATGGCGCGTGTCGATCGTTGACGGATCGTCGAGCGTGCAGAACCAGAAGTTGCGCTTCAACACCTCTGCTGGGCGGACCTCCCAGCCCAAGCCGTACCCCGATCGATCGACGATGTTGTCGAGGCGGTCGAGCAGCATCGCCACCCAGCCGATGCCCCCTTCTGACATCGCGATCTTCAGGTCGGGATGTTTGACCGGGTACTCCGACCACAGCCACTCCGCACACGCTCCGAGCGACAACTGCCCGAACAGCGTGGCGCCGATCTGGAGCGCGGGAGAACCCGGGATGTACGGGGCCAGACCGGAGCTGCCGACGTGGAGCGAGATGACGGTGTCGGTCTCCACGCACGCCGCGATGATTGGATCCCAGTGGTCGCGCTCCCACAAGCTCGGCAGCCCGACCATGTGCGGACGCTCGGGCAGCGTGACCGAGACGAAGCCACGCTCGGCATTGCGACGGATTTCGGCAACGGCTTCGTCGGGGTCGGCCAAGTACGTGATCCCGCACGGGATGATGCGGCTCGGATGCGCGAGATACCACTCTTCGTACATCCAGTTGTTCCACGCCTTCACGCAGTCGATACCGACCTCGCGATCATTCGCAGCGGCAAAGACACGACCGCAAAAGCCAGTGATCTGTGACGGGAAGTTGAGCATCGCCCAAATGCCGGCAATGTCCATGTCGGCAACGCGCGCATCGACGTCGTAGCAACCGGGGCGCATCTGATCGAACCGGAACGGTTCCAACTTCACGGTGTCTTGGCGGCGCCCCGCCACGGCGTTCATCCCGACCTGGCTGTACTGCTGACCTTCGAACTCCCATACCTGGTGGCCCTGCTCCGTCTCCGCGATCTTGGGACCACGAGCACGAGTTGCCTCGGGCAGATACGTGTCGAAGAGATGAGGTGGTTCGACGACATGGTCGTCAACCGAGATCACCGTGACCCCGACGTCGCGCCGAGTCGGTTCGGGCAAGAAGAGCTCAGGATCGAGCTGAACCGGTTCGGCTGTCATGTCTGTTACTTCGACCGCACCAGGCGACCAGGCCGAGCGCCCGTGTCAACACCGTTGCGTCGAGTCACTTCACCGGCGACGACGGTTGCGACGTAGCCGGTGGCTTCTTGCAGTAGACGACGTCCGCCTGCTGGCAGGTCATCTGCCGCGTGCGGGAAGCCGAGCGTCAAATTGTCCATGTCGATGACGTTGAGGTCAGCGCGCTGACCAACGGCAATCGTGCCGCGATCGGTGAATCCGGCGACCTCGGCGGTGACCGATGTTTGCAGCCGAACCGCGTCCTCGATCGCGATCTGAGGTCCGCGACTGCGGTCACGGGTCCAGTGCGTCAGCAGATACGTCGGGATCGACGCGTCGCAGATCATCCGGCAGTGTGCGCCACCGTCGGACAGGCCACTGACCGATGCAGGATGCTTCAACATCTCGTAGATCGCGTCCTGGTTTCCGCCGGCGAAGTTGAACAGCGGGAACATGAGAAACGCTCGCCCGTCGTCGGCGCACATCAGGTCGTAAGCAAGACCGAGCGGATCCACGCCAGCGGCTTCCGCGAGTGCGGTGACCGCCTTCTCGGGTGGCGGCTCGTAGTCCGGCGGCGAACCCATCTCGTAGATCTTGTCGAGCGACATCGCGAGGAAGGCGCCGATGCCGTCGAACTGCTGCGACGGGTCGGCCGGAAGATCCTCTTCAGCAAGGATTGCTTCGCGAACTTCAGGCTTCATCAGCTCGGCCACGAGAGCGTCACGGTCCAGCCGTTCGGCCAGATCGACGTAGGTCGGACGCTTCGAGAAGAAGTGGTACCCGTCCCAGCCGAGCATCATCCCGAAGGGGCGGGCAGCAATCTGCGGACGCAGATTCGCACCGTCGGCATTCGTGCGCTCGACGACGTCGTAGACCTCGCGCCACGAGTCGGCGACGATGTCGTTCTGCAGCATCGCGAACGTGACCGGCAAGCCGGTCCGCTTGGCGAGTCGAGACATCCAGTCGACCTCGGTCATCAGCGTTTCGGGGTCGAACTCGAGCCCCTGGGGTGCAACCTCGAAGATGCCGTGCCCGGAATCGAGCATCGCATCGGCGATCCCGTCGAGTTCGTCCATCGCCGCAAACGTGCCCGGCACCGGCTCGCCGTCGCGAGCTTTGTGGTTGAGCGTGCGGCTCGTCGAGAATCCGATCGCCCCGGCGTCGAGCGCCTCGCTGACGAGGCGGCCCATCTCGACGATGTCGTCGGGAGTGGCTGGCTCGTTCTTCGCACCGCGCTCCCCCATGACGTACGCGCGCAGCGGCCCGTGGGCGACGTACGCCGCGACGTCGATCGCATACTGGCGACCATCGAGCACGTCGAGGTACTCCGGGAAGCTCTCCCAATTCCAGGTGATTCCTTCGTGCAGCGCCGTGCCTGGAATGTCTTCCACGCCTTCCATCAACTGCACCAACCACGCCTCGCGACCTGGCCGAACCGGAGCGAAGCCGACACCGCAGTTCCCCATCACGACGGTGGTGACCCCATGGCCGCTCGTCGGGTCGAGGAGTTCGTCCCATGTGGCCTGACCGTCGTAGTGAGTGTGGATGTCGACGAAGCCCGGAGTGACGAGGAGTCCGGCGGCATCGATCACCTCGGCCTCGGGCGAGGCCGAGACGTCGGGCCCAATCTCGACGATGACACCGTCGCGCACCGCCACGTCGGCGACGACGCCGGGCGAGCCCGTACCATCGACCACAGTTCCACCTCGGATGATGAGTTCGCTCATTTCATTCTCCGTTCTCTTGCCCTGCTCAGCGAATTGCCACGTAGTCGCCGTTGGGCACGACGCAGGTGTCGTTCTCGTCGAACGCTCCACCTTCGAACGCACACGGCGATGTCCATGTCATGGTCTGGAATGCGTCGGGGACCGCGGTCTTGCCGGGGGCCACGCTGCCGGGAATCATGTTGTTGGTGTCGACCGGACCGAGGTTGTTCGCTGCTTCGTAGATGTCAGCCCGGGTTGGGTTGTCGCCGGCGTCGTAGATCGCCCGCATGGCCATCCGGAAGATCGAGCAGAGATTCGAGAGCATGCCGACCACGGTGTTGTCTGCCGAGTCGAAGAAGTCGAGCTCCGGACCACCCTGCGCAACGTACGCCTCCTGGCACATCTGGTTGAACGGCGGATTGAAGTCGTCGATGTTTTGGTTACCCGTCGCGGCGTTGTCGGCGATGAAGGTGCCGTTGTACAACGCTGCTGCCGCCTCGCCGCCGAACGCCGCCACCTTCGAGCTCACCAGGTCGCCAGCTTGCGACTCGAAGCTCGACTGGATGAACTGCACCTCGCCGGGTTGGAAACCTTGGGTGACCATCTCACTGATGTAGCCCGGAAGAGACAGAATGTTGAGTGACGGGAAGATCACGTCGACCCCGTTGGTCAACATGTTGCTCACGCTCTCCTGCACGCCTTCGGTGCACGCGGTCGCGCCGCCGCAACCAATCACGTCGAAGACGGCGACTTCGTAGCCGAGTGCCTCGAGTGTCGCGATCTGGCCGGACTCGATGGCATTGGCCCGCTCCGGTGCGTCGCTGGTGACGACACCGATGGTCTTGCCCTCCAAGAGACCTTGGTCATGAGCGATCGAGGCAGCGAAGGCAGGCCCTTCACTGAGCCCGACGTCGAGGGTGATCAACCGCCCATCTGAACGGTCGGCGTAGTCCTGCGAGAGCCCCTGCGTCGTGATGAACATGGTTTCATGCTCCTCGGTGAGACACAGCACCGCCGGGCCCTGGAAGCCCGAGCTGTTCACTGCAATCACGGCGTTGTTGTCCTCGGTGGCAACCAGACACGCCGAGGTGGTCTCAGCCACCGGGTCCCCGATCGGCGAGAACTCCACCTGACCGGCATCGAGTAGCCGACCGCGCACGCCGCCACACTCTTCGTTGACCGTTGCGACGAGCGCCTCCCACATGGCCGTCACATCGCCGACTTCGACGCCGAAGCCGATGGAAGCGAGTTCTTCGAGCGTCGAACGAATGTGGAAGATCTCGATCGAGTCGGCCGTGATGCCGGCGTCGGTCGCCTCACGATTCTCCGCCGCGTCGTGTGGCAGACACAATGCGTCGAGCGAACCGAACGGGTGGGTCCGGTCGATCGACTTCTGATACTCGACGAACAGCGGCCCGCGAGGATCGTCGAAGAAGTCCGCATCACCCTCGTCGGTGTCGGGCTCGGGATCCGCCTCCGTGTCAGGATCGGGATCCGCCTCTGTGTCGGGCTCGGGGTCCGCGTCGGTGTCATCAACGCCGGTGTCATCGACCTCGGGTTCAGGCTCCGAGACCGCCGTGGAGACGTCCGGTGACGAATCGGATGTCTCCGCTTCACCTCCACACGCAACAGCGACAAGTGCGAATACGGCCAGAACGCCGAGACGTCGGCGGTTGACAGATGCGGTCATGATGTCCCCCAAGACTGGATGATTGGATTGCCCCATGGCTTCTGACGTAGTGTCAGAAACCGTTGCGGTCAACGTACTCGAACAGCGACCGCTTGGGGAATGCAGGGGTGCATGAGCGAGCAACAAGCGTCCGCGGCAAAACTGTCGGCGGCGGTTCTAGCTGACGAAACTCAGCACGACGACGGGCCCGTTGTCGTACCCGATGACTTGATGTTCGGCGCCGGCGCCGAACCAATGACCCTCCGCGAGGCGCTGAAAGTCGGCGGCACCTCGATGGTCGTCTTCATGTTACTGTTGAACGTGATCGACGACCTCCCACGAGCCGTGCGCGTCGTCGCTCCTGACATCCAGGCAACCTTCGGCATCTCCGACACGACACTCACCGCCATGCTGTCGTTCGGCGGCGTCGCACTGGTGTTGGGCGCCGTTCCGATGGGCAGGCTGGCCGACCGCATCAAGCGCGTCACCATCATTCCCATCGCGTCGCTGTTCTGGGCGACGACCATGGCGCTGACCGGCGTGGTGGCCAATCCGTTCCAGATGTTCTGGGCAAACGCGGTGACCGGCTTCGGCCAGGCGTATCGAATCCCGGTATCGAACTCGCTGCTCGCCGACTCGTACCCGGTGCAGAGCCGCAACCAGATCTTTGCGTTCGAAGGCGTCGGGCGCCCGCTCGGTCAACTCCTCGGTCCGTTGCTGGTCGGCGGCGTCGCGGCGTATGCGGGAGGCACCGAGGGGTGGCGATGGGCCTTCTTCGTCCTCGCCATCCCGCCAGTGATCGTCGGGCTCGCGTCGGTCATGCTGCGCGAGCCGGTGCGCGGCAAGTACGACCGCGAAGCCGTCTTCGGCATCACCGCCGATGAGACCGAGTCCGATGACGACGCCGAGTCTGAGACGACGACCGACACCGAAGAGGGCGGTTCCGGCACCGGCGAACTTCCCGTGTCAACGAGCCAGGCATTCGCCCGCCTCCAGAAGGTTCGCACCTTCTACTTCCTCGCTGTCGGCGTTGGAGTCCTCGGGTTCGCCCTGGTCGCCGTTCCGTTGCAGTTCAACCTGCTCCTCGAGGACAAGTACGCGTTCGGGCCGCTGAAGCGTGGTGTCGTCGAGTCGCTCATCTGGGTGATCACCATCCCGGCCTTGCCGTTCGCGGGCAAGCTGCTCGACCGGCGATTCCGCGACGACCCGGCGAACATGATGAAGCTGACCGGCAGCTTCGTGATCGCATCCGGCCTCCTCTATGGGGTCGGTCTGCAGTTCAAGCCAATCGGCCCGCTCGTGCTGTTCATCGCGCTCGCGCAGGCTGCGATCTCGTGCGCATTCGTCGGGACGGCACCCATCATCGCCGCGGTCTCCCCGTTCCGCATCCGCGCTCAGGCGTTCGCGTTCCTTCCGGTGTTCATCTTTCTCATGGGCGGGTTTCTCGGCGGCCTGTTCGTTGCGCAGCTCTCCGATTCGTTCGGCAACCGCACCGCAATGATCGCGGTTGCGCCCATCACGGCGATCATCGGTGGCCTGCTGATCATGTACGGGTCACGCTTCATCCGCGCCGATATCGCACTGGCGGTCGAAGAACTCGTGGAAGAGCGTGACGAAATGGCGCGCATGCTCGAATCGCCCGACGACATCCCCGTACTTCAGGTGCGCAATCTCGACGTCAGCTACGGGCCGGTGCAAGTGCTGTTCGGCGCCGAACTCGAAGTTCGACGGGGCGAAGTGCTGGCGGTGCTCGGCACAATCGGAGCAGGCAAGTCGACCATGCTGCGAGCGATCAGCGGGCTCGGCGTTCCCGAGCGCGGCGTGATCCGACTCAACGGTCGAACGATCACGTACACCGACGCAGAGCGCCGCTTTGCCGAAGGCATCGTGCAGTTGCGTGGCGGCGATGGCATCTTCCCCGACCTCACCATCGAGGAGAATCTGCGTACGTCGGTCTTGGCGAGCAAACTCTCGAAACGCGAGGTCGAGCAACGCATCAACACCGCCGTCGAACGGTTCCCAGCGTTGGCGCAACGCCTCGACGAGACCGGCCGCAACCTGTCGGGTGGCCAGCAGCAGATGCTGGCGCTGGCCATGGCGCTGATGCACGAGCCCGAGGTGTTGATCATCGACGAACTGAGCCTCGGGCTTGCACCGGTGGTCGTGCAGTCGCTCATCGCCGTGATCGAAGAGTTGAAAGAGGCCGGGATGACGATGATCATCGTCGAGCAATCGGTCAACATCGCACTGTCCATCGCCGATCGGGCCGTGTTCATGGAGAAAGGTGTCGTCACGTTCGAAGGCAGCGCCGACGAACTCGCTCAACGCAGCGACATCGTCGAAGCAGCACTGCTCGGCCGTGCAGACTCGAGCAGCGAAACGGACACCGACGCATGAGCTTGGCAATCGAGCTCTCGCAACAAGACATTCTGATCGGGTTGGTGAAGGGTCTCACGTACGCGGCCTTGGCCGCCGGCTTCGTGCTCATCTACCGCTCGACCGGCGTGCTCAACTTCGCGCACGCCGAAACAGGCGCGCTCGGCGTGGCCGTGTTCGTTCTGCTCCTCGTGCGCTACGACGTCAACTGGTGGTTGGCGTACGCCATCGCCATCGGAGTGGGTGCCGCGACCGGCATGATCGTCGAACTCTTGATCGTCAGACGATTGTTTACCGCGCCGCGCCTCGTCTTGTTGATTGCCACCATCGGTGTTGCTCAGCTGTTGCAGGCGGTCAAGATCAATCTGCCTTCGGTGACCTCTCCCGGTCCGATCCCGCTGCCGTTCACCAAGGTCTTCGGTGACCCTCGCACCGACTCCTTGGTGCTGCGACCACGCGAGTACCTGGTGCTCGCGATCGTGCCCGTCTTGATCCTCGGCTTGGCCGTGTTTCTCGGCAAGACCAAGTTCGGACTCGCCGTACGCGCCACGGCATCGAACGCCGACGGGGCGCGCATCTTCGGCACGAGCCCCAAGATCACGTCGACCATCGTGTGGACCATCGCCGGCGCACTGGCTGTTGCGACGGCGGTGTTGTTCGCCCCATTCCAGATCAGCAACGCTGCCCAAGCGGGCACCGCAGCGCTGGGTGCCCCGCTGCTCCTTCGCGCCGTCACCGTTGGCCTGCTCGCCCGAATGCGGTCGCTCCCCCTGGTGCTCGTCGGAGGCATGGGAGTCGGTGTCATCGAACAGGTCGTGTTGAGCAACGTCGAGTCAACCAACCGCAGCATTGTCGACCTGTACCTGTTCCTGGCAGTTCTCGTGGTCGTGCTGCTTGCCAAGCGCAGCACGCGAGATTCGGCGAGCTGGTCACTGACCCCCAAGCTGGCTCCGGTCCCCCAGCATCTCAAGTCGGTGTGGTGGATCAAGCATCTCAACCTGTTGGCCTTCACCGGATTGTTCGGCTTCTTCGGCGTGCTTGGCTTGTTCCTGCAAAGCAGTTCGAAGCTGTTCGTGTGGTCGTCGATCATCGTGATTGCGATCGTCGGACTGTCGCTGTCACTCCTCACCGGTTGGGCCGGACAGCTGTCGCTCGGCCAGTTCGCGTTCGTGGGTCTCGGGGCGATGAGCATGGCTGCGTTGACGCAAGGCAACGAGATCCCGCTCATCGGCCGCGGCTTCACACTGAACTGGTGGCTTGCGCTGCTCATCGTGGTGATCATCGGCGTGATCTCCGCCGTGATCATCGGCCTTCCAGCGCTCCGGATGAAGGGTCTCTTCCTCGCCGTGGCGACGTTGGCGTTCGCCGTGGCGTCGTCGAACTGGCTGCTCCTCCAAGATGTCTTCACCAACGGCAGCACCGCAACCCGCCCCGTCAGCGCGCCGTCAATCGGGCCGATCGACTTCGCCGAGTCGCGGCGCTCGTTCTACTTCTTGTGCCTGGGGGCACTGATCGCGATCGCGATCATGGTGGCTCAGATCCGACGAAGCGGGGTCGGTCGACGGATCATCGCCGTGCGCGAGAACGAAGAAGCCGCAGCCGCAAGCACCGTGTCGTCGGTCACGACCAAGCTCACAGCATTCGCGATTTCGGGAGGCATCGCCGCATTTGCCGGAGGGTTGTTCATCACGTTGCAGTCATCGGTCCAGCCGAGTGTCACCTTCGGGCCGGACCAGTCGATTCGGATCGTGGCCATCGCGATCATCGGTGGCCTCGGCTCCGTCGCCGGTCCGATTCTCGGTGCGCTCTGGGTCCAGGGGATTCCTGCGCTCTGGGGAACGTCGCCGCCCGACCTCGTCGTCCTGCTCACGAGCAGCATCGGTCTGCTGCTGCTCTTGATGTACTTCCCCGGCGGTCTCCAACAAATCGTGTACAGCGCTCGCGACGCCATGATTCGGTGGGCCGAAAAACGCAGCCCTGCTCCCGCCGTCGACTCCGACGAGGCAGCCAGCGTCGGGCGGATTCCGGCACGCACGCGAGAAATCGTGGAGCTTGCCGACGACACCCCAGCATTGGCGGTCAGCGGACTCTCGGTGACCTTCGGCGGCCTGAGCGCTGTCCACGATGTCAACGCGTTCGCCCACAAAGGAGAGTTGGTCGGGCTGATCGGTACGAACGGTTCGGGCAAGTCGACGATGCTCAATGCGATCAGCGGCTTCGTCGCGTCGACCGGGCGTGTGGAAGTACTCGGCAGCGACATCAGTTCGATGAGCGCACACGATCGACATCGCGTCGGCCTTGGCCGCGGCTTCCAAGCCGCCCGTCTCTACGCCGACCTGACGGTTCGCGAAACACTCATGGTTGCGCTCGAAGCGCGCGACCCCACGCGGATCATTCCATCGCTCACCGGCGCACCACCGTCGCGACGCATGGAGCGATTGAAGCGATCGCAAGCCGACGAGATCATCCACTTCCTCGGTCTGGGCCGGTTCAGTGATCGACTGATCTCCGAGCTCTCGACCGGCACGCGCCGCGTCGTCGAACTCGGCGGCCTCATTGCCGTCGACGCACAAGTGCTCCTGCTCGACGAACCAACCGGCGGCGTGGCACAACGCGAAACCGAGGCCTTCGGTCCACTGATTCGCCGTATCCAAGACGAACTCGACGCAACGGTCGTCGTGATCGAGCACGACATGCCACTGGTGATGAGCATCTGCGATCGCGTCTACTGCCTCGAAGCCGGTTCGGTCATCGCATCGGGCTCACCCGACGAAGTTCGAAATCATCCGCGAGTCGTGGCGTCGTACCTCGGAACCGACGACCGAGCGATCCACCGCAGCGATCAGCCCGCTCCGACCTCCTGATCTCAGGTCAGGTTGAAGACTCGCTCGGCATTCGTGCGAAGGAACTTCGGCCACACGTCGTCACGCAATCCGACGTCGGGTAGCTCCTCGAAGATCCTGCGCAGCGACAGCCCCATCGGGTAGTAGCCGGCGTACATGATCTTGTCGCTGCCCCGCGTGTTCGCGTACTGGATGATCTCGGCCGGGTAGTACTTCGGGGCGAACGCGCTCGGCATGTAGTAGAGCCCCGGCCACTTCAACATGAGCTTCACGGCCAGATCGACCCACGGTTCGGCGCCGTGGCGCATCACGATGCGTAGATCGGGGAAGTCGTAGCACACCTGGTCGAAGTGTTCGACGTGCTGGCACTGCATCGGAACTCGAGGTCCGGGAACCCCGGCGTTGACGATGATCGGGAGATCGAGCTCCACGCAGGTGGCGTAGATCGGGTAGTACTGCCGATCGCTCACCGCCACTTGCGGGAGGAGCCCGGCGGGGAACGTGGTGACCGCCTTGAGGTTCCACCGCTCGTGCGCCTCGCGAATCTTGCGAATTGCTCCCATGATGTCGTTGGGGTCGACGTCGAGGCACGTGACGAAACGGTCGGGGTGTCGCTCCAGGGCAGCATCGGCAACGTCGGAGCCGACATGGATCATGCCCACCGCCACGCCGCAGTGATCCATCTCCCCCACGGCGACATCGACCGGGTCGGCGCCTACAGGAAGATGATTCGGGACCTGGCGGAACATGTACTCCGCAGGCATGTCCATGGCTTTCGACCCGTCGTCTTTCAGTGCACCCTCCATGAATCGATAGTTCTCGCTGGCGTTGCGCTTCGGGAACCCGAACATGAGGTCGATCGCACCGGGACCGTCCACCATCTGCTGGAACGCTTCGTTTGCCATCGCTGACTCCTTCAGCTCTCACCGAGCGGGTTGGGGTGCGAATTCGGCTGCATCACGATGTCGGTCCCGCCGTCGACGAAGATCGTTTGGCCGAGGATGTAGCCGGCCGACGGAGACGCGAGAAATGCGATCACTCCGGCGATCTCGTCGGGTTGCCCCCAGCGGCCGGCGGGAATCGGGATCTGGTCGAGTGCTTCGGCCACGCCGGGCATGTCTTTGAGCGGCCGGGTCATGCCGGTGTCGATCACGCCCGGGGCGACCGCGTTGACGCGTACGCCGTCGCCGATCCACTCCGGAGCGTTGGCTCGCACCCAGTAGGCCAGTGCAAGCTTCCCCGCCGGGTAGGCCAACCACCCCAAGTCGGCGAATTCGGCGACGGCCGCGTTCTCGTCGCCAGCCAGATATGGCTGCGCATGGTCGCGGGTCAAGCCCGGTGTCATCGTCGTGGAGTTCGACGAGAGCAACACAACCGACCCGCCAGCCGCCGCGAGCGCCGGGCGCAGGCCGTGCAGCATTTCGATCACCGAGAAGTAGTTGAGTCGAACGGTGAGTTCGGGTGAGGCGAGGCCGCCAACACCGGCACACGGCACGAAGGCATCGAGACTGCCGTCGCACAGTTCGAGCACCTGACCAACGACCGATCCGCGCTGCGCCGGGTCCGAAAGGTCGGCGCACACGTCCGCATCGGCCAGGTCAACGGTGATCACCCGTGCCCCGTCATCGCGCATCCTCGACGCGGTTGCCGCGCCGATTCCGGATGCGGCTCCTGTGATGCAGACCGTTGCCATGTCCCGCAGTGTTCCAAGAATCGTGCCGGCGTGCGAAATCTGACACACTGTCAGAAATCCACTGGCATGCCGTTTGGAGCACGTCGGTGGCCATTTGATCTTTGGGGGGTCACATCCAATGAGTAACCAAACAGCCGAGGTCGACTTGGCCGACATCGACGTCCAGAGCAACGATGTCTACGTCGACGGTCCGCCGGTGGCGTTGTTCAACCGGCTGCGCACTGAAGCGCCAGTCTTCCGTCACGAAGGCAAGAATCCCACCGACATCGACTGGTTCTGGGCCATCACCCGTCATGCCGACATCACGACGGTCAGCCGGCAGTGGCAGAGCTTCTCCGCAGCCAAGGGCGTCACCTTGATGCGCGATCGCGAAGACATGGAAATGGCACGCATGTTGATCGAGATGGATCCACCCGAACACACACGCGTGCGCGGCCTCGTCAACCGTGGCTTCACCCCGAAAGCCATCAAGCTGCTTGCCGATCACTACATCGAAGTGACGAAGCGGCTCGTCGACGAAGCCATCACCGAGAGCGCCGAGATGGGCTCCATCGACTTCGTCACGAAGGTCGCCGCCGAACTCCCCCTGATCGCGATCGCCGAGATGCTCGGCATCCCCATCGAAGATCGCGCCAAGGTGTTCGAGTGGTCGAACCGGATGATCGGCATGTCCGACCCCGACTACTCAGGTGGCCAAGAGGACGCAACCGCGGCCGCCGCCGAGATCTATGTCTACGCGCAATCAATCGCCGCCGATCGGCGCGAGAACCCACAGAACGACATCATCAGCATCTTGGTGAGCGCCGAAGACGGCGATGCTCTCGACGAGCACGAGTTCAACGTGTTCGTCCTGCTGCTCGCGGTCGCCGGCAACGAAACCACCCGAAACGCGATCAGCCACGGCGTCATCGCGATGATCGAGCACCCCGACCAGTGGCAGAAGCTCCGCGAGAACCCCGAACTCGTCGATTCCGCCGTGGAAGAGATCTGCCGTTGGGCCACGCCGGTCAACGCGTTCAAGCGCGTCGCACAATCCGACATCACGCTCCACGGCCAAGAGATCAAGGAAGGCGACAACGTGGTCATGTACTACGTCGCTGCAAACCACGACCCCGAGGTGTTCACCGACCCGCACGTGTTCGACATCACCCGCAACCCGAACCCGCACCTCACGTTCGGCGGTGGCGGCCCGCACTTCTGCCTCGGCGCAAACCTGGCCCGACTCGAGATGCGCGCGCTGTTTGCCGAGCTGGCGAACCGGTGCGAGCACATCGAACAGACCGGTGAGATCAAGCGGCTGCGCAGCTCGTTCATCAACGGCGTGAAGACCCTGCCGGTCAAGCTGAGTTGAAGACGGAGCACGCCGTGACCTCTCTCGACTTCGCGCCGTTCGACTGCGACAACCACTATTACGAGCCGGTTGACGCCTTCACCCGCTTTCTCGATCCTACGCACGCGAGTCGCTGCGTCGAATGGGTCGACATCGGCAAGCGCACGTACCCCGTCGTTGGTGGAGCGCTGTGGCGCGGCGTCGCCAACCCCACGTTCGACCCGGTTTCTCCACCCGGTGCGATGCACGACTACTTCCGCGGGAACCCGGACGGGCGCCAGCCGTGGGACTTCCTCGCCGAACGCAACCCGATCGACCCCGCCTACCGCGATCGCGGTGCGCGCATCGCCACGATGAACGAGCAGGGCCTGTCGCACATCTGGCTGTTCCCGACGCTCGGCGTGCTGTTCGAAGAGCTCCTCAAACACGATCCCGGCGCCGTGGCGCTGGCGTTCACCGCCTTCAACCGCTGGCTCGACGACGACTGGGGCCTTGCGCACCAGGGCCGCATCTTCGCCGCGCCATACCTGACGCTCGCCGACCTCGACTGGGCGTGCAGCGAAGTCGAGTGGGCGGCCGCACAGGGTGCACGGGTCATCGTGATGCGGCCGGCAGCTCCCACAACAGCGCACGGCCAACTCTCACCATTCGATCCCACGTTCGACCGGTTCTGGGCCAGTGTCGTCGAGGCCGACCTGACGGTGGTCATTCACGCCGGCGACAGCGGCTACTCGAACAACGGCTACGCACCCGATGCGTTCTCCGGACAATTCGGGTCGGGCGGATGGCAGCCGACGATCAAGACGTTCGCGATCGAGCGGGCTGCAGCCGACTTCGTGATTTCATCGGTCTTCGCCAAGATGTTCGATCGCTTCCCCGGTCTGCGGATGGCGACCGTCGAGAACGGTGCGGGCTACCTCCGCGATGCCATGAAGAAGCTCGACGTCACTCACTCGCGGATGCCGGGCTACTTCGACGAGCACCCGGTCGACACGTTGCGCGCCAATTGGTGGGTCAATCCGTTCTGGGAGGACGACATCGACGAGATCGTCGGGCTGATGGGCGCCGATCGAGTGATCTTCGGCAGCGACTGGCCGCACATCGAAGGCATGCCCCAACCACTCGACTACGTGAAGCAGCTCGACCACTTCGAGCACGACGACCGCAAGAAGATTCTGTACGACAACGTGGCCGAACTCACCCGGCTCGATGGGAGCACATCATGACCTACTCCCCCGCACTCCAACTCGGCTCGATTCTCGAGGTGATGGCCGATTCAATCGGCGATCGTCCCGCGCTGATCACGAACGACATCACGCTGACCTACGCGGAGCTCGACGATCGCGTCACCCGGCTCGCCAACCACCTCGCCGCAAACGGCGTCGGCAGCGGTGACCATGTGGCCGTCCACGCCTCGAACTGTCATCAGTGGGTCGAGTCGTTCTATGCGTGCTTCAAGATCCGCGCGGTGCCGATCAACGTCAACTATCGGTACGTGCGCAACGAGTTGCAATACATCTACGAGAACGCCGAATGCGTGGCCGTGATCGCCGAGCCGCGCTACACCGCGGCGATCGACGAGGTCGCCGCCGACCTGCCCGCGCTGCAGCATCGCCTGCTGATCGGCGACGAGTACGAGGCCGCCTTGGCCGCCGCGTCGGACGAACGCAACTTCGAGCCACGCTCCGACGACGACATCTACATGGTCTACACCGGCGGCACGACCGGCATGCCCAAGGGCGTCATGTGGCGCAACGAAGACATCATCAAGGGTGCGCTGAACTCCGGTCGCCAAGAACGGCCGATCGAGAGTGTCGCCCAGCTCGGCGAGGAAGCTGCGGCAACCGACCCGGCCACGCAGGCGCGACTGATGGCGGCGGGGCCGATGATGCACGGCGGTACGCAGTGGGCAACCGGCAACGCACATGTCATGGGCGGCGTCATGGTGTTGTACACGCTCGACCGCTATGACGCTCATGAGGTCTTGGCGCTCGCGGCTCGGGCAAAGGCCAACTCGATGACCACGATGGGCGATGCGATGGCCCGCCCCCTCGCCGAGGCCCGCCTTGGGCCGGGAGGGTCCGACCACGATCTGTCGAATCTGTTCATGCTGAGCAACGCCGCCGCGCCACTGTCGACAGGCGTACGCGAACAGCTTCGCGCAGCGTTCCCCGACCAGATGTTGGCGGACACCTACGGGGCCAGCGAAACCGGTTCCACCGGGCGGAAGTTCGACGACGGCCAACAGCACACCGCTCCACGTTTCGAAACGGGGCCGGAAACGACGGTGCTCGACGAGGTGACAGGCAAGACGTGCGCCGTCGGCGAAGTCGGCAAGCTCGCACGATCTGGCGCGATTCCACTCGGGTACTACAAGGACGAAGCCAAGACGGCTGCCACGTTCCCCACGTACGACGGCAAGCGCTGGGTGATCCCCGGCGACTTCGCTCGCATCGAGGACGACGGCTCGATCAGCGTGCTCGGGCGAGGTTCGGCCAGCATCAACTCTGGAGCGGAGAAGATCTATCCCGAAGAGGTCGAGGGTGCACTCAAGACGCATGACGCCGTCTTCGACGCCGCCGTGATCGGCACGCCGTCGGAGCGGTGGGGTCAACAGGTGACCGCACTCGTGCAGCTGCGCGATGGCAATGACGTGTCAGCAGACGACCTGCGCGATCACTGCCGCGGCCACGTTGCCGACTACAAGGTGCCCAAAGACGTGCTGCTCGTCGAGTCGGTGCCGCGCACCGAAGTCGGCAAGGTCGACTACAAGGGAACGACCGCCCTCGCGCTTTCACTGCTCGGCCTCGAACCCGCTTGACTCAGCGAACTTCCCAGCCCTCAGCCTCAGCTGACCGGGCCTGCGGCGCATGGGCGATCTCGGTCATGGGAAGGTGACGTCGACGATCACGGTGTCGAACGGATCGATGTTGGGCTTGCAGCTCGGAAGCGGCAAGTCGGCGCCGAGCGACGAGACCGTGGTCGTCGACTCGCTCGATGACGTCTCGACGGTGACCCACGAGCCGTACCGGTGTCCGACCTGGCCGTCCAATGTCCAGACCACATCCGGCTCGAGCGTCGTGTCGGCGCAGATTGCGATTTCCAGCTCCCACGACGTTCCGGGGGCCACCTCGTCGGGAATCATTGCTGTGGTGAGGCCCGGGGCGTCGAGCCCGACGATCTCGACCGGCAGTTCGCCGACGTTGGTGAACGAGACCACACCACGGTGGTCGACGAGTGGAAGATCGGCGAAGTCAGCAACGAGGTAGCCCGGCTTCTCAACCTGACCGGTGACCATGATCGTCGCGTCACCGCCGTTCGAGGTGACGTCGATCGGCACCTCGAAAAGGGTCGGGCCGTCGCCATCAGCGGTGACCGCCAGTTCGACCCAGAGATCGAAGGTCTCGCCTGAAGCGATCTCGCCAGTCGGAACGTCGACTGAGAATTCGTCGCCATCATCGACCGAGAACGTGAGCGGAACGCTGCCCTCGTTGGCCAAGGTGACGGTCAGGTTGTCGACTCCTGGGTCGAGCTCGTAGAGGAGCGGGCCGCCAAGCTGCGGGGCCGGTGCCGGGGGTACGGGGGCGGGCGGAATCGGCGGCATCGCTGTGGTCGGCGGTTCCTGCACGTCGAGCCCTGGCACGGGAGGCGGGATCGCTCCGTCAACCTGACCCGAGTCCGGAACCTCGGCGACGACTGCTGGAGCGGCCCCCTCCTCCAACCCATCTGGAATCTCAGCGATCACTGGGACACCCGCGGCCTCTGGGACGCCAGCGGTGGCGGCGGTCGAAACCGGCCCATCGCCCAGTCCCTCGGCTGGCGAGTTGCCGATGCGGG
>CALICC010000159.1 GCA_938049325.1 uncultured Ilumatobacter sp.
GACATCCCCATCTGCATCATCTCGCCGTACAGCACGCCGGGGGTCATGATGACCTTGTCGGCCATCTGGCCCATCGTCATCTCTTGCACTTCGGCGAACGCGTCTTCCATCGATGCGTATGTGTGCGTGGCCCCGAACTCCATCGCCTTCTCGCGCTTGAACTCGAGCGGATCGACTGCGATGACACGTTGCGCTCCGGCGATCGCCGCGCCCTGCACCGCGTTCATGCCGATCCCGCCGACGCCCACGACGACCACCGTGTCGCCGGCTTGGACGTTGGCGCGTTCGGTGGCCGACCCGAAGCCGGTGGCAACGCCACATGACACGAGCGCGACCGCTTCGAGCGGCAGGTCGGGTTCGACCTTGACCACCTGCGTGTCGGCGACACACGTGTACTCGGCGAAGGTCCCGAGCTTGGCGAGCATGTTGAGATCTTCGCCACCGGCGTCGAGCATGCGGTGGCGGCTCGTGCCGTCGGTGATCATGCCGCGCATGAACGTGCCGGCGCTCGAGTCACACAGGTTCTGTTGCCCGGTCGAGCAGTATCGGCAACGACCGCACGACGGAACGAACGATGCTGCCACGTGGTCGCCCACAGCGACCGACGACACGCCTGGTCCGACTTCGGCCACGACGCCTGCGCCTTCGTGACCTCCGATCATCGGCCAGAAGCTTTCAATGCCCATCAGCGGCCATGCCTCTTCCGGAGGCACCATGTCGCCGGTGACCATGTGTTCGTCGCTGTGGCAGAGGCCCGCGGCCTTCCATTCAACGATGATCTCACCGACCTTGGGCGCATCGACTTCGATGTCGACGACTTCCCACGGCATGTCCGTTCCCCTGATGACCGCTGCTCTCGTCTTCATACTTCCTCCGCGATGTGACGGCGCCGGTGTACGCCTGAGCGGAATGTAGCCTCGCCGCCTCAGCCGAGAATGGTCGAACGGTCTCGGGCTCAGTCCGCTCCGATGTACAGCGCCAGCGCCTTGGTCTACAGCGAAGCGAGTTTGGCGGTGACGTCGTCGGTGACCGGCGGGCCGCCGTGTCCGAATGCGACTGTCGTCGGCATGAGCGCAGCGAGCTTCTCGATCGAGCGGGCCGCCTCGTCGAGGTCCTGGCTGAAGTCGGCATTGGCGCCGGTGAGACCGCCGCTGCCGTCACCGTTGAGTGCATCGCCTGCGACGAGCAGGCCGCTGTCGGTGTCGAACAGCGAGATGCTACCGGGCGTGTGGCCCGGCGTACCGATGACGCCCATCCCGAAGACCTCGTCGCCGTCGTTCACTTCCTGCAAGGTGAGCGACGACTGGATTCGTGCGATGTCACCAGCACCGGCGTACACCGTCGCGGCCGACAGGTCGGCTTCGAGATTGGCCAATCCACCCACGTGGTCACCGTGGTTGTGAGTCAGCACGATGTGTCGCACCATCGACGGTGCGACCTGCAGTGCCGCCATTCCTTCGAGGATCGCATCTCGACTGTCGGCGGTGCCCGTGTCGACAATGGCCGCCTCGCTCCCCCGCACCAATACATACGCCGATACGAAGCCGAGCGATACGTGCTGGAACCGCAACTCGTCATCGGCCACCGACTCACTCGTCGGCGGCTCGCTACCGTCGGACGCCACCGCGGTGTCGACTGGCGCGGCCTCGGTCGCGACGGGGGCCGACGTGACATCAGCGGGAGGTGCCTCGCTCCCGGCCGGAGCATCGGTTGCTGGCGCGGTTGTTCCTGACTCGGAAGAACCTGCACAGGCGCCGAGGATCGTGACACCGAGGCCAGCCGCGCCGAGGTCGACCAGCAGCGCCCGACGGCTGAGGCGTCGCTGGCCACCGGATTGCAGAGCGATGAGGCGTTGGCGAGGCATGGATCGACCGTACATCGACCGTCGACGACGCGTCAGCCCAGGCGGACCAGCTTTCGAGAATCCTTCGATTGATCCGGCCCTCGACCGGCTCTGGTCCGCAGCGGCGTCGGAAGCCGACGCATACGTGGACCAGAACGGCAAGTGGACCCGAACAAACGATGCGGACCAGAACCAGAACGGCGGGTGGACCGGATGCGCCGGAACGGCGAGTCAGCGGGTCAGCGGGTCAGCGGGTCAGTTGTAGACCATCACGCCGCGGATGTTCTTGCCCGCACGCATGTCGTCGTACCCGTCGTTGACACCGTCGAGGGTGTACTCCTTGGTGACCAGGCCATCGAGATCGAGCTGGCCTTCGCGGTAGAGCGAGATCAGCTTCGGGATGTCGGAGCGCGGGTTGCCCGAGCCGAACAGCGAGCCCACGACCTGCTTCTCCATGAGGGTGAGGTCGAGCAAGCTCATGCTCGCCGACATCTCCATGGCCGGGTGAATGTTGGTGACCACGACGCGACCGCGCTTGGCGGTGAGTGCCAGCGCTTCGATCATCACTTCGCCGGCGCCGACGCCCATGGTCATGATGACCTTGTTGGCCATCGTGCCCCACGAAGCAGCACCGAGCGGCTCCATCGCTTCGGCCATCGACGCTGCCGTGTGCGTGGCACCGAACTCCATTGCCTTCTCGCGCTTCGACTCGATCGGGTCGATCGCCCAGATCTGCTTGGCGCCGGCCAGCTTGGCTCCTTGAATCGCGTTTGCGCCGATCCCACCGACGCCGACGACGGCGACCACGTCGCCCGCCTGGACCTCGGCCGAGTACACCGACGAACCCCACCCCGTCACGACACCGCAGCCGAGCAGGCAGGCACGCTCGAGCGGCACGTCTTTGTCGATCTTGATGCAGCTGGCTTCGTTGACCACCGTGTGGTGCGAGAACGTCCCGAGCAGGCACATGGTGTTGATGTCTTTGCCCTGCGCGTGGTGACGCGACGTGCCGTCGGCGATCTGCTTGCCCGTACCGAGCAGTGCGCCCATGTCACACAAGTTCTGATGCCCCGTGGAACAGCTCGGGCAACGGCCACACGACGGGATGAATCCGAAGACGACATGGTCGCCTTCTTCGAGCCAGCTCACGCCCGGACCCACGGCCTCGACAACACCGGCGCCTTCGTGGCCACCGATCAGCGGTAGTTCGAACGGCAGGTCGCCGGTGACGACGTGTTCGTCGGAATGGCACATACCCGACGCGGCAAGTTTGACTCGAACCTCGCCGACCTTGGGGTCGTCGAGCTCAACGTCCTCGACGCTCCACGGCGTGTTCATTTCCCAGAGAATTGCGGCCTTGGTCTGCATGCGGTGAGAGTAGGCGATCCGGCACCGGCCCTTCGCAACGGAAGGTCAACCGAGGTGACACACCCCTCTGCCACACTGACCTGATGGAATCGAACGACCCGAGCGACGCGCTGTTCACCGACGCTGTCGTCGCGATGATCCGCGACATGAGCGACGCTGAGCTGCACAACATCGCCGAAGTGGTTCGCCAAGTGCAGATCGAGCGAGCAATCGGCAACGGTGACCACGACGCGATCATCGCGTCGGCGTTCGACACCGGTTTCGGCCGCGACGGACTCGCCGTGTTGCCCTGGATCGAAGGCAATGTCGTGGTGTGCCCTGGCGGGATGGTGTCGAAGTCACGGTCCAGCCACAAGTGCCGATTTGTGAGTGTCGACGACACCTGGATCTGGGATTCGCATCTGCTGCTTCGCGAAGACAAGCGGTCGTCGCCCGGAACCAACGAAGGGTTCCGCGCTGTGGCACTCCTGCCATTGGTCGACGGCACCGGACTCGACGTCGTCACCGGCAAAGCCCGCAGCGGCCAGCACTCGGTCGATCACGTCGTGAGCTACGAAATCCGTGGCGGCGAATTGGTCGAAGTGTCGCAGCGCACGGTCAACGCGCGTCACTGACGCTTCCCTGATCACCCGCGTGGTCGAACGCGAACCTCGATGTAGTCATCGGTCGACACCCACTCGGCGAGCGCGGTCTCGACATCGGCCGCTGTGACCTCGACGATCAGCGCCGGCTGGTCGATGAATTCGTCGAACGAGGCGTTTCCGTCCGTGTCCACCAGGACGTCGAGCACCTCGTCGTTGATCTGACCGTTGTTGATGAAGTTCAACTGCTCCGAGATCGCCGCAACGGCATTGTCGAACTCCTGCTCGGTCGGCCCGTTCGTGCGCAAGTCCTCGAGCTGGCCCAGCACAGCGGCTGACACGTCGTCGACCAGATCGACGGACGTTGAGACCGCGATATAGGTCTCGGCCGCGGGCGTACCGCCACCGCCCAGGTTGATGCTTGCGAACGGCGAGTACGAGTCACCCAATTCCTCACGGATGAAGTCGATCAGTCGATCGTTGATCACCTGGCTCATCACCCGAGCGACGATGTCGTCACGGCGATCCGCCGTCGCCGCAGCGGTCAACAAGAACGAGACGTTCGCTGCGTCGCCCTGCCCAGCTTCGACGTCGAGCACGATCGCTCCGGGAGGGGGCGGCGGCTCCGTGAAATCCAACGGTTCGACCCGCCCGGTCGCGGGCAATGTTCCGAGATACGCAGCAGCGAGTTCGGTCACTTCATCGGAGTCGAAGTCACCACTGATCGAGAAGACCCAGTCACTCGCATCACCGAAACGCTCGCCCATCACCCGTTGGATTCCCTCGACGTCGACGGTGGCCAGCGAATCGGCGGTCGGCACCCTGAACCGCGGGTCGTCGTACCGAGCGTCGAGCAGTGCGGTGAACTCGGCGTACCCGGCATCGATCGACGGGTCTTCCGCAAAAGGCAGTTGATCGTCGATGTATCGGTCGACCGCCAACTGATCGACGCGCGGCGCGACCATCAATCGGTTGACGAGTTGGAAGAGCACCTCGATGTCTTCGGTGGCTGCCGTTCCCTGCATCCCCTCGACGAACGGGTCGAGGTACGGCTGGACCGACACCGACTTGTCGGCGAGGAACGCGTCGAGCGCAACACGATCGAAATCACCGACACCACTCTCGGCAAGAACCTCAGAGATCGCCTGTGCATCGGCCACGTCATCGTCGGCCACGAGCCGCAACCCGCCTGGGCTGCGCGCCTCGAAGAACACTTCGCTGGCGACGATGTCGGTGGTGTTGTAGGCAAACCTGACGCCATTCGCGAACGTCACGACCGTGGGGTCGAGCGCATCGAGCGGCGAACCTGGCGCCAGCTCGACACTGCTCTCAACATCGGCCGCATCCGGCCGCTCCATCAGCGCGTCGCCGATTGCTGCGTCGGCTTCGCGCTGCTCGAGGTCGCGCCCGGCGGCGCCTTCGGCAAGCGCGACGAGGTCGGCCTCTGAGGCAGCTGCAGCCAGCTCGTTCTCGGGCATGGCCGCGAACATGTGCAGGCCGGCACGTTGGTACCGATCGGCGAACACGTAGGCGACGTTCTCCGGCGTGGCGCCGTCGAGCACCGCGTCGACGAAGTCGAATTCGCGTTGTGCCTCCACATACCACTCGCCTTCGAGCACGTGGCGCACGTACTCGTCGGCGTACGAGACATCTTGGCGCGAGTCGTTCCCATCGAGGTTCCGCTCGGCCGAGCTCCGGACCGCAGTGACCGCTCGATCCAATTCGTCGAACGTGAATCCGAATCGCTCGACCCGTTCGTACTCGTCGATGATCGCTTGCGTCGCCGCGCCGAGTTCAGCGCCATCGACGCTGACGACGATTTCCGGAGCGTCTAGAGTTCGCACGATCGAACTCGAGTCAACCGACGCCGATTCGAACGGCGCATCGCCGCGCAGCGCATCGGAATCGAGCCGGGTTGCGATCATGTCGAATGCGAGCCGCTGAAGAATCAACCACTGGTGGTCGGCCTCGACCGAACCGGCTGACTCGAGCGGTAACGGCAGTGACACGGCGGCAAACCCTTCGGCGAGGTCGGGATCGCCAACGACGCGGGCACGTGGTGATGTCGCCGGCGCCACCTCGATCTCCGAGACCGACGGCGTCGACCCGCGACTCACGGCACTGGAGAATCGGGCAACAACTTCTTCCTCGACTCGATCGACATCGAGGTCGCCCACGACGATGACCGCAGCGTTGTCGGGGCGATACCAGTCGTCGTAGAAGCGGCGCAGGTCTTCGGCGGTGATCGTCTCGATGGCCTCCTTGCCACCGATCGGTGAGTGGCCGTCGTACGCCGTACCAGCGAGATAGAAGTCAGCCAGGCTGTCGAAGACCCGCCCGTTCGCGGACTGCCCGCGGGTCCGCCACTCGTCGAGCACGATGCCACGTTCGTCCTCGACGTCGTCAGCGGCAATCGTGGCGAACGACAGCCATTGCTCGAGCACGTCGAGTGCGATGTCGACGATCGCTTCGTCGTTCGGAACGGTGAGCTTGTAAATCGTCTCGTCGCGGCTGGTGCTCGCGTTGATGTCGGCACCGAATCCGGCACCGAAACTCCGGAGCAGCGAGATCAGCTCGTTCTTCGGAAAACGTTCGGTGCCGTTGAACAACATGTGCTCGAGAAAGTGAGCGCCACCGACTTGTGACGCGTCTTCGTGACCCGACCCCGCATTGATCACGAGGCGAAGCTCGACCTTGCCGCCTGGATTGTCGTTCTCGCGGATCAGATACCGCAGGCCGTTGTCGAGCGTTGCCGAAGTGGTCGCGGCGTCGGCCGGCAGCAGGGCGGGCAACTCACTGGCGTCTGGTGCCGCCGTTGTGCCGGGCGGACTCGTGACCCGAGGAACGCTGAACGTCTTGTCGGCGGACTTCGTGGTGACGCCCGCAGGCGCCGAACACGCTGCAACGGAGAGTGCGACGACGCCGAGTAGTGCCTGCCATCGCGATGCTCGCCGCCCCGTCACATTGCAGACTGTACGGCGCGTTCGGCTCAAGACGTGAGCAGCCGCACGGCAAGCGCGGTGGCGCCAGCCGCACCGCTCACGGTCGGCGCGGCGTTGCCGACCTCTCCGTCATCGCCACCTCCATCGTCATCGTCGAGGATCGTGACCGTTGCGGTGCCATCGCCGACTTCGGCGTTGATGAAGTTGCTCAACCGGATCTCGAAGGTCTCGTCCGTCTCGAGGTCGGTATCTCCGAGCACGGTGACCGACGCAAACTGTTCGGTTTCGCCCGGCTCGAACGAGACGAACCCCCACCCAGCGTTCATGTCGACACCGCCGACCGCTGTGCCGTCGACGATCAACCAGACCGCGCTCACAGGGCTGTCGACCGCGTCGTCGAGGGTGACCGCGATGTCGACCGTGGTGTCGCCAGTGTCGCCTTCTTCGATCGAGGCGTCAGCAATGCTCATGACGGCGGGAACATCGTCGTTCGTGATCGTCGCGAACCCGAGCCCCCAGAAGCCCCCGACCTTGGCGTTCGTCGCGTTCCCGAACGCGACGAGGAAGACCTCGTCGGGTTCCACATCGTGATCGCCGGTCACGGTGACGGCGACGGTGGTTTCGGTCTCGCCCGGGTCGAACTGGGCGGTGCCCGAGGCGGCCTCGTAGTCGGTGCCCGCGACGGCCGAGAAGTCGACGGTGGACCAGTCGACCGTCACCACGTCGTCGACGGGTGAGCTGAGCGTGACCGGAACCAGCAACGTCGCGGTCTCGTCGTCTCCCTCCAGCACGGCGCCAGCACCTGGGATCACCGTTGGGAGATCGTCGTTGATGATCAGCCCGAACCCGAGGCCCCAATACCCACCCATCTCGGCGTTGACCGGGTTGCCGAACGCAACGGTCAGGTATTCGTCGGACTCGACGTCCTCGTCGCCATTGACCGTGACCTCGACGAACGCGGCGGTCTCGCCTGGGTCGAACTGCACCGTGCCGCTCACTGCGATGAAGTCTCCCGGCGACCCCGCTTCGTAGTCGACCGTGGTCCACTCGGCGGTCACGATGGCATCGAACGGCTCGCTCAATGTCACAGGGATCTGAACGGTGCTCTGTCCGACGTTGCCCTCGACCACCGACGCCTCACCCGGCGTCATCGTTGGAAGCGGGATGGTGTCGACGAACGTGGCGGCGTACGACGTCACCGCCGGATCGACGATGATCGAGTGGTTCTGCGCGCCGCCGTCCGACCACTCGTCGAAGAACCACGTGCCACCCACGCCGTTCGGCTGATCAGGCGCATCGAGGGTCAGCTCATTGTCGGCCCATGACGTCACCGACTCGGGCGTGATCACCTCTTGCCCATCGAGGAACACAGCGAGCCCAGGCGGTTCGGACGCGATGTCGAGTTGTACGGCGTTCGGCTGGACATCGAGGCTCACGGTCGTGGCGAGGCCGGTGGAATCGGTTGCCGTCACCAGAATCTCGATGTAGCTGTTCGTGGCAGCGAGCAGGTCCTCGGGTTCCGGACCGACGATCGTGATGTCGTTGCCCTGCACTGGAGCCAGGAACGGGTGATAGTGCTCGTTGTGGTGTTGCCGCGCCTCCCACGTGATCGAAGAGTCGGGCAGCGGACCATCTTCGGGGTCGGTCGCGGTCGCATGCAGCGTGAGTTCCTCGCCGACTTCGAACAACTCAGCTGCCGTTGGCGAGTCGATGGTGACCGTCGGCGCGCTGTTGCCAGGGTCGACTCGCACACTTGCGGTGTCCGTCGCTCCGTTGCCGTCGTCGACCGTCAACGTCGCGGTGTACGAGCCCGCGGTGGTGTACACGTGCGAGCTGACCGGGTCGGTCGACGTCGTGCCGTCGCCGAAGTCCCACAGGTAGCTCAACGTGTCGTCGTCGGGGTCGGTGCTCGCCGTCGCATCGAACTCCACATCGAGCGGAAGTGCACCCCAGGTGGGGCTCGCCGATGCGACCGCCACAGGTGACCGATTGGCCGACCCGGTATACGTGATTCGTCGCAGGAAGTTCCCCGCGATGACGTACAACGCTTGAGATCCGTTGTGTGGCCCGAAGCGCATCGCCACCGGTCGGCTGACCGATGCGAATGGAATCTGCTGAAGTGCCGACGTGGGTGGGAGACAGAGCCGACAGTCGGCACCACCATCGACGAGATGGAACAACTGGTTCTGTGCGTAGTCGGCAAAGATGTAGGTGTTGTCGTACTCGGAGGGCCAGAGACCGTTCGGCACGAAGGCGCCCGCAGTGATCGCCGCATCTTCCCCGTCGTGTCCGTACCAGTACAACGGGTCGACACCGTCGACTTGAGGTGTGCAGTCGACGACGCTGCTGCGCTCACACGGCCCCTCGTATTGCGGCCAGCCGTAGTCGGCGCCAACCTGACCTTCGTCGATCGACTCCCACGTGGTGTGGCCGACATCGTTGATGAAGAACCGAGTGTCGGTCGTGTTCGGATCGAACGCCAGGCGGAATGGATTGCGCAGCCCACTCGCGAACACTTCTTGACATGCCGTGCCGGGGTCGGATCCGGCGGGAGGCACGCCGTCGATGTTGCACCGAGCCGTACCGGGGCCCTGGTACGGATTGGTGGCGGGGATGTCGCCGTCGTCGGTGATGCGAACGATCTTGCCGTTGAGATATCCGAGATCTCGCTGCCACCCGTAGAAGAACGGGATGCCCGAGTCCCCGATCGACACATAGAGGAAACCGTCGTTGCCGAATTCGACGTAGCCGCTGTTGTGGTTGCTCTTGAACATCGGTGGCGTGTCGAGCAGTACGACCTCCGACGCCGGGTCGATCACATTGCTCGGCGGCAACACGAAACGACTGAGCCGGTTGACCGGGCCATCGAGTTCGCTTTGGCCACAGTTACCGAACTTCGGGTACGTGTAATAGACGTAGATCCAGCGGTTGGTCTCGAAGTCGGGATGTACCGCGATACCCGACACACCACGTTCGATGTCGTTGCACAGCGACGCCGACAGGTCGAGTGCGGGCGTCGGCAGCAAGACCCCGTCGTCGACGATGACGACGCGACCGTTCTTCTCGCTGACGAGGATTTCTCCAGTCGGGAGAAACTCCAGGTCCGTCCCCTGATCAATACCGGTCACGCGCTCCTCGGAGAAACCGGGCGGGACCGCCTCGACCGGCGCCGGTGAACCAAGCGTGATGAGCGATGTTCCTGCCACGGCTGCCGCAATGGCAAGCCTCCCCGTCCAGGGCCGAGCGCGTGTGGTGCTCACGGTGTCCTCCTCCGTTTGCTGCCACGGTCCGCCCGCAGCCGCTACGAACAGTGTCGCATATCCGTCACGAAACGTTCGAGGAGATCGAGCGTCAATCCGCGAAGAGTTCCGCGAGACGGGGCGCCCAGTCGATGTCTTCGGTCGACCCACCGGCTGCCTGGATCTCGCGGCGCTCAGCAGCGAGCACGTCGGCGATCTCGCCGACACGGTCATCGAGCAGATCGGCGACCTGATCACGTAGGTATCGGGCGAGCGCTGGGCTGGCGCCGTCGGTGCTGATCGCACCGGTGACCCGGCCAGTTCTGGCGATTGCCGGGAGGATGAACTCACAATCGACAGGCTGATCTGCCGCATTCGTCCAGATCCCGCGAGCTCGCGACGCGACCGAGATGCGCTGATCGACATCGAAGTCACCGGTTGCTGTGACGACCAATCGCATGTCGTCGAGGTCGGACTCGTCGAACGTCTTCTCGCGCACCTCGGACATCGCTTCACGGCGCACGAAGTCAGTGACTTCGGCAGCTACGAGACGCACGCTGGCACCCGCCGCGATGAGACCATCCGCCTTGCGTGCCCCGATTCGACCGCCACCGACAACGAGCACGGGCACGTCGGTGAGATCGAGAAACACAGGGTAGGAAAACCGTGCGCGAGATTGATCGGAAGGTGCCATCTCGACAGGCTAGAGCCGCGAAATTCCTGCTCGCGAGGCTAATCCCGATAAATCCGACCGTTTTTGTCGGGTTTTGATTGAATAGGGGTCGTGAAGCCGTCACCGACCCCCGAGTCCGGACACCCGCTCACCGATGCGCGCAACGTGTTGAGGTGGGCTCACGCCACTCACGGACCCGGGCTCTGTGTGACCGCGAGCTTTGGCGACGCCACGCTCGCCCATCTCGCAGCGACCACGATTCCGGGCATCGAGATCACACTGCTCGACACCGGCTATCTCTTCGCCGAGACCGAATGGTTCGCCGACTCGCTGCGAGAGCGCTTCAACCTTCGACTCCGGGTGATGCGACCTCAACCCGACCTCGACCGCGACGTCTGGCAGACCGACACGGCCGCCTGCTGTGCAGCACGCAAGACCGAGCCGCTCGAACGAGCACTCGCCGGTCGAACGGCGTGGGTCACCGGTCTACGCCGATCCGACTCCGCAACACGCTCCACCACCCCGCTCGTTCACACCGACCTGCTGCGCGGCGTCGAGAAGATCAACCCGCTCGCGAGCTGGACCGACGACGACGTCGCCACGTACGCCACCGACAACAACCTCCCCGAACACCCCCTCGCCGATCGTGGCTACTCCTCGATCGGCTGCTGGCCGTGCACGGCACCGGCCACCGATAGTGCCGATCCCCGTTCGGGCCGCTGGTCCGGAACCGAAAAGACGGAATGTGGACTCCATGTCAGCTGAGACGATCAAGATCGAAAGCAACTACCTGGCCGGCTCGATCGGCCCCGAGCTGATCAACGACACCACCGACTTCGAATCCGAAGCCGAGTCGCTGTTGAAGTTCCACGGCATCTACCAGCAAGACGATCGCGACGTCCGTCGAGCGCGCACGCAAAAGAAGCTGCCGCTCGACTACTCGTGCATGGTTCGCGCCTCGGTTCCGGGCGGCGTCATCAGCGCGACGCAGTGGCTCGCACTCGACCGTGTTGCGGCGCTCGCCGACGACAAGCTGCGCCTCACGACCCGTCAGGGCGTCCAGTACCACGTCGTCTACAAGAACGAGCTGAAGCAACTGGTCGCCGGAATCAATTCGTCGCTCCTCACGACCCTCGGCGCATGCGGCGACGTCGTGCGCAACGTGATGGCGTGTCCGCTCCCCCACCCCGAGCGACAGGCTGTGCTCCAGCCGGTCGTCGACGAGATGATCGCCAGGTTCCGCCCACAAACAGCCAGCTACTGGGAATTGTGGGTCGACGGCGAGAAGGCCGTGACCGCCGAGCCAGGACCGTCTGCGCTGGCTCCGATCGACGATGTCGAGCCGATCTACGGCCAGGCATACCTCCCGCGCAAGTTCAAGATCGGGATTGCGTGGCCCGGCGACAATTGCGTCGACATCTACACCCACGACGTGGGCATCGTGCCAACACTGACCGACGGCACGAGTGGCGAACTCACCGGGTTCGTCGTACTGGCCGGCGGCGGCATGGGCATGAGCCACAATCGCCCCGACGACACCTACCCGCTCTTGGCGCAACCCGTCGCGTGGGTGCCGCCGACCGACATCGGCGACGTCGTCGAAGCCATCGTGACGACACAGCGCGATCACGGCAACCGTGACGATCGCAGCCGCGCCCGACTCAAGTATCTCCTCGAGGCCAAGGGTGTCCCGTGGTTGCGAGCACAGATCGAAGAACGCACCGGCCTCACACTCGCCGACCCGGTCGATCTGCCCGAATGGACCGTCGAGGCGCATCACGGTTGGCACACCATCGACCCGTCCGGTGCGGGCTCGCCTGATCACCGCGACACCCTCGGGTTGCCCGTCCCGTCGGGCAAGGTCGCGGGAGGGCTGCGCTGGGCCCTTCGTCGCCTGATCGCCGACGGGCTCGTCACGGAACTACGCGTCACGCCGCGCCAAGACCTCCTCCTGATCGGCATCGACCCGCGAGAGGTCGACACCGTGGAAAACCTGCTCCATGCAAACGGCGTGCCTCTTGCGTCCGACCAGAGCCCGACGCGCAACCTGGCAATTGCCTGCCCCGCACTCCCCACGTGCACGAAAGCGCTGGGCGAAGCCGAGCGAGTGCTGCCCGACGTCGTCGATCGCCTCGAGAAAGTGCTCGCCGACACGGGCAACACCGGCCTGCCACTGCGACTCAACATGACCGGGTGCCCGAACGGCTGCTCGCGGCCCTACGCAGCCGAACTCGGGATCGTCGGGCGATCGAAGCGCGGCTACGACATCTTCGTCGGCGGTTCCCCCGCCGGCGATCGGCTGGCACGCCGGCTGCGCGCCGACGTGCCGCTCACCGACATTCCCGATCTGCTGCGACCGCTCCTCGAACGCTTCGCTCGCGAAACCACCGATGAGCAGAACATCAGTTTCGGCGACTGGGCGTGGCAACACGACTGGGAAGCCCTCGAAGCGCTCCTCCCACCCGACACGTCTCGCCGCGCTCAGCGCGCCGCGACGGCGGACGCGCTGTGACGGTTTCGCTCGTCGGTGCAGGTCCGGGCGATCCCGACCTGCTGACGATGAAAGCGGCCCGTCTCCTGGCAGACGCCGAGATCGTCGTGCACGACGCGCTGGTCGGCGATGGCGTGATGGCGCTGATCCCCGAGCACGTCGAGCGGATCGACGTCGGCAAGCGCGTCGGCCAACCCGTTCCGCAAGACATGATCTCGACACTGCTGGTCGAGTTGGGCAAACAGGGCAAGCGAGTCGTGCGGCTGAAGGGCGGCGACCCGTTCGTCTTCGGCCGCGGGGGCGAGGAAGCCATCGCCCTGCACGAAGCTGGCATCGACTACGAGATCGTTCCCGGCATCACATCGTCGATCGCTGCTCCGGCCGCAGCAGGCGTCCCGGTCACGCATCGCGGCGTCTCGGCCGGGTTCACGGTCGTCACCGGCCACCGCCGTCCCGGCGAACCCGACATCGACTGGCGATCACTCGCGAAGGTCGGCGCGACGATCGTCATCCTCATGGGGGTCACCCACCGCTCGGCCATCGCCGACGAACTCATCGCGGGCGGCCTCGCCCCCGACACACCGGTCGCCGCCGTTCGGTTCGCTACGACCGAGCAGGAACACGTCCTGCGCTGCGACCTCGCCCAACTCGGTGGGGCCGACATCGAGTCGCCGGCAACGATCGTCGTCGGCGCCGTGGCCGCACTCGATCTGCGCAGCGTGGCCGCACTCGCGACGACCGCCTGAGTCGCCGCCACTCGGGTGGTGCGCACGAGTTGGCGGCAGACTGACGACGTGGATCTGCCACCTCCGAGCCCAGCAACCGCCGCCTCGCCGCTCCGTATCACGGGTCTGACGAAGCGGTTCGGCGACAAACTCGCGCTCGACAACCTCTCACTCGCCGTCCCGCCGGGTGCGTGCTACGGATTGGTCGGCCCTAACGGGTCCGGCAAGTCGACCACGATGCGTACGGTTGTCGGCCTCTCGCGCCCCGACGCCGGCACCGTCGAGGTCTGCGGCATCCGGACCGACCACGACGTGATCGGCGTGCGACGTGCCATGGGCGTGATCCTCGATCCACTCCAGCTCTTCGAGCGGCTGTCGGCACGCGAATTCGTCGACACGATCGGCGCACTGCGCCAACTCGACCCGAAGGTCGCCACCGCACGAGCCAACGAGATGTTCGACGTCCTCCAGGTGAGCGACGATGCTGACCGCCCGATCGCCGGGTACAGCCACGGCATGCGCAAGAAAACGGCACTCGTCGCGGCGTTGCTGCACCGGCCACAACTCGTCATGCTCGACGAACCGTTCGAAGGCGTCGACCCGGTGTCGACGCGCGCCATGCGCACGATGCTCGACCGCTTCCGGTCCGGGGGCGGAACGATCATCTTGTCAACACATGTGATGGACGTCGTCGAGCGCGTGTGCGATCACATCGGCGTCATCCAAGCCGGACGAATCGTGGCGAGCGGCCCGATCGACGAGGTCCGCAACGGCCGCCGCCTCGAAGACGCCTTCATCGACGCTGTGGGCGGGGGCTCGGCCAACTCGGCCGACCTGGAGTGGTTGGGGTGAAGGTCCCCGCGACGCTGGCGATGTTCGTGCGCCTGCGATGGCTCCTGCTGCGTGGTGCACTGCGCCACGGTGGAGCACAACGCCTGGCGGTCATCATCGGCACGGTTGCCTCGGTCGGAATCGGCGCGTCGGCCGGAATCATCGTTGCCGGGTACGGACGCACGGCACTCGACCCCGACCCGGTCTTGGTCGTGGCACCGGTTGGCATGGTCGTGGCCATGGTCGCGCTCGGCATCATCGCCGGCGTCACGCAACCGATCGATCCAAGGATCGTTGCTGCCGAACCGATCACCGACCGCAACCTGGCGCTCGGACTGCTCACCTCGTCAGCCGCGGGCCCGCCCGGACTCGCCGCCGGCTTCGTCGGCGTCGGACTCTTCGTCGGCGCAGTTCGCAGCGTCGAGACCGTGCTGCCCGTCGCGCTTGCCACCGTGTCGTTTCTGCTCACGCTGCTGCTCGTCTCACGCTCCACGGTCAACGCCCTCGGCCTCTTCAGCAACCGGTACCCCCGCGCTGGCCAGGTGATGATCGGGCTCGTGAGCCTCGCGTTCTACGCCACGTTCCAGTTCATCCCGGCCGCGTTCGGGGATCTCGACGACGCAGGACGCAGCGACGTGGCCGACATCGCTCAGTTCACCCCGCCCGGCCAACTCGGCAAGGCGCTCGCCACAGCCGACGACTCCCTCGCCACATCGTTGAGCCACGTCGCCATCGGGTCGATCTGGCTCCCGTTGCTCGCATGGATGTTCATGTGGTCGACGCGCAAGATCCTCGTCACCGGACCGTCGATCCCTCGGGGGTCTGGTCAGCAGCGGTCCGGACAGGTCACCCGGCTCGCGAGATGGATGTGTGGAACTGGACAGGTCGGCGCCATCGCGTGGCGCAGCGTCCGAACTCGGCTGCGCCACCCTCGCACCGCTCTCGAGACATTCATCGGCGCCGGAATCGGGATGGCGATCGTGCTCGTGCCCGCATTGACGCGCGACGCCGTTGGCGCGTCGGCCGTGCTCGTCGGCGGCGCAGTCCAGCTGTCGGTGCTGTTCATGGCCGGCAACAGCATCGGGTCCGATGGACCCTCGCTCGGAGCCGAGGTGCTCTGCGGCCTCGAGCCGGAAGTCGTGGTCAAGGCAAAGGCTCGATCCGTGCTCGTCGTTGCGTCACCCCTCGTCGTGATCGGGCCACTGATCGCCGCAGGGGTCAGCGGCGAGTGGCAGTTTCTCCCTGCGGGCATTCTCGTCGGCGTCGGTGGCCTCCTGGCCGGAGCCGCTGGTGCGATCGTGCAGTCAACGTTCGTCCCGGTCGCGGTACCCGAGTCCGACAATCCGCTCGCGACGGGCGACTCGGGTCAAGGCCTCATGGCCGCGCTCGTCTTACTCGTGGTCGTCGTCGCGCTGTCGATCGCGACGCTACCGATCGCGCTCGCACTGCTCTGGGCGCTCGATCGCAATTCGGTCGGGTTCGTTTCGTTGCTTGCCATCGCCACGGTCGGAGCCGGGTGGCTGCTCCTGCGCGGCGGCATCGGCATCGCGGCGCGTCGCTGGCGGACACACGAACCCGAGATCTACAGCGCCATCATCCCGGCACGCTGACCAGTTCGACCGAGTCGCCGATCGCCACAGGCCCCGGTTGCGCCACCAGTGCGCCGATCGCGAGGAACGTGTCACGTTCCGCGTTGATCGTCTTGAGGAGTTCGACGTCGCGGGCGAGTCCGGGCTGCGGACGCGTCACCATCACACAGCGATCGATCTGCTTGAAGACGGCGAGCTCGGTTCCTTCGACGCCACCGATCCGGACGTGGCTGCCGACGAAGTCGTCCTCACCCTCGCCCTCGACGATGATGTTGGTTCGGAAGCGGCGCTGGTCCCACTCACCCATCGTCGTGGTCGAGACGAGTGAAACCCGACTCCACTTCGAGTCGTGGAACGCTCCGCCCGGACCTTGCCAACTCACCCACTCGGCGTCGCGTTCGAAGTCGAGCGGCACCTCGTATGTGCCGCCCTCGTCGAGATTGTGATCTCCAGCCGCCCGGATCTCGGTCTCGCGACCGAGCCACGACGAGATCGCCGCGTGATCTCTCTCGCCGACCTCCGAACCGTCCGGCAATGTGATCGCGAGGTCGCCCGCCACGATGCGCGCCGACGCAAACAGCAGCTCCGGAGTCCGCCGAGCGGTGAGCGTGTTGCCCGTCTCGACGTCGAACAGCGACCAGCCGCGATCGCCGACGACACCCAGGTCGGTCAGATCCGCTGCCAACAGCGATTCGCCTCCCACCGATTTCACCGGAAACCGCCAGATCTCTTTCACGCGCATCACCGCAACGTACTCCTCACCTCTCCCCCACCCCGCCGCGCCCCCAACCTCAGCCCCACTCCCACCACCAACCCCAACGCCAACCGCCAACCGGCAACCCCAACCGGCAACGCGTGAGCTTTTTGCGTCGTGGCGACGCAAAAGGCTCACGCGAACGGCCGGGGATGGATGGCGAAGGGGGTGGCGGGGATGGGACGACCGGGGATGGATGGCGGAGGGGTGGCGGGGATGAGATCGCGAGAATGGGTAGCGGGGTGTGCTTGGGCCGCGGCGTGCCGCACCGGATACGCTGTGAGCATGGACGAAACGACCGTCACCAACGAGACTGCGGCCGAGACGACCGACGAGCACGTCGAAGAAGAGCTGCTCGTCGAGGAGATCTCGATCGACGGGATGTGCGGCGTCTACTGAGCCGTCGCATCACTGACGTGGAGATCTGAACCGGCGTGCTCGACTCCTCGCTCGATGTACACCCCAAGGTCGCGCTGCGCCCTGAACCCTTCGGCGCACTGGCGTACCACTACGACACACGCAAGCTCGTCTTCTTGAAGCACCCCGACGTCGTACGCGTCGTCCAGTCGTTACGCGACCACGACACCGTTGCCGACACACTGACGGCGTGCGACATCGACCCAGCCCGTTGGCCGTCGTTCGACAAGGCGCTCACCTCACTCTACGAATCGGAGATGCTCCATGACCGTCGTTGATACCGGTCCGCTCGTCGGCCAGCTCAAGAACGGCCTCGACGCGCCGATCTGTCTCACCTGGGAGCTGACGTACGCATGCAACCTCGAGTGCGTGCACTGCCTCTCCTCGTCGGGTCAGCGCGATCCGCGTGAACTGACCACCGATGAGGCCAAGGCCGTTCTCGACGAACTCCATGCGCTGCAGGTGTTCTACATCAACATCGGCGGCGGCGAGCCGATGATCCGGCGCGACTTCTTCGAACTCCTGGAGTATTCGATCGACAAGGGCATCGGCGTCAAGTTCTCGACCAATGGTGCGTTCATCGACGCGGCGAAGGCCAAGCGCCTCGCCGCAATGGACTACCTCGACATCCAGATCAGCCTTGACGGAACTGACGCTGTCACCAACGATGCAGTCCGTGGCGCTGGCTCGTACGACACCGCGGTCCAGGCCATGCGCCACCTCCGCGACGCCGACTTCGGAGAGTTCAAGATCTCGGTGGTCGTCACCCGCCACAACGTCGACCAGCTCGACGACTTCAAGGCATTGGCCGATGAGTTCGGTGCCCAGCTCCGCATCACACGCCTCCGTCCGTCTGGGCGTGGCGCCGACAGCTGGCATGACCTGCACCCGACGCAAGCTCAGCAGCGCCAGATTTTTGATTGGTTGGTCGCCAAAGGCGACAACGTGCTGACCGGCGACTCGTTCTTCCACCTCAACGCACTCGGCGCCGAAACAGGCGAGACGCTGCCGGGTCTCAACATGTGCGGCGCCGGCCGTGTCGTCTGCTTGATCGATCCACTCGGCGACGTCTACGCCTGCCCCTTCGTCATCCACGATGAGTTCAAGGCCGGGTCGGTCCGCGACGAGGGCGGCTTCTCCCACGTCTGGAAGCAGAGCGATCTGTTCACCGAGCTCCGCGAGCCGCAATCGGCCGGAGCCTGTGGTTCGTGCGGAAGCTACGACGCCTGCCAAGGCGGATGCATGGCCGCGAAGTTCTTCGTCGGCATTCCGCTCGATGGCCCCGACCCCGAGTGCGTCACCGGACACGGCGAGACGGCAATGCTCGCAGCAGCAGACGCGTCCGCGATCGTTCCCAAGCCGATGATGGACCACTCGAAGCCCGAGCGAGTTCCGGTCGCGATCTCCCGG
>CALICC010000160.1 GCA_938049325.1 uncultured Ilumatobacter sp.
AACGCGAACCCAGCGCTCACACACCCCCGAACCGGCCCGACCGCGCCGCGAACTGTGAGCGGCCGAAACCAAAGCTCCAGCCGAAAACTCACACCTCCGTGACACCGGCCGGTGTCCCGCTCCAACACGCAGCAGCGCCTCGCCGACCGTCCCGCAAACTGTGAGCAGTCGACCGCGAACCCCGCTCGAGACATCACACTTCGCGTCGGGTGAGCGTCATGCGGCCTGGTCAGCACATCGCGCTCGCACCACGGCGGCAATGAGGTCAGCGACCTCTGCCGGGCGTTTCGTCGCATGCCAGCCGAGGTAGAGCATCTCCCAACCACATGCAGCGGCCCGGAGATCACGATCGGCATCGGCCCGTTCCGCACGCGGGCCGAAGTGATGCCGTTTGCTGTGCGCCTCGATCGCCAGCTTGAGATGCGGGATCGCAAGATCGACGCGAGCGACGAACGAGCCGTCGATCGCTCGGATCTCGTGCTGAGGTACAAGTTCCGGAATCCTGGGGTCGTCGAGGCATCGTGCGAGCAGTTCCTCGAACCAGCTCTCCGAGATGCGACCTTCAGACGGGATGGCATCGAGCAGCCGCAACAGGATGCCAGTACCGGACTGTCCGGGACGATGGAGTCGTTCGGCGGTTTCTCTCAACCACGAAACCGACACGCCTCGTCGGCGGGCGTCCGTGAGCGCTTGGGCGACGCGATCCGACGATCGGACCACGGAGCCGAGGTCGGCGAGCGTTCTGGCGATGCCGGTGGTTGCGATGCCGTCGATCTCCACGAGGTCCCTCGGGTCGAGCGACTGCACGTGATGAGCGACCACATCGTCATCGAACTGCCACCGATGCGCTCGATCGACCGACACTTCGATCACGCTCCCATCTTCCAACCCGTCGAGACAGTGCAGGCGTGCGGCGGAACGATGCGACGCAACCGACACGCCGCGGGTCGCGAGCGTCGCCGCGCGTAAACGGTGCTCGAACGTTTGTGGTGCCCCGGCGAACGCAATGACTCCTGCGTATGGCTCGGTGAGCCAGCCGTGTCGGATCGCCGTGGCGATTCGATCGTTCGAGAGATGGTCGGCGGCCTGTGTTCTGGTGATCACGCTGTGCGAATTGGCCGCAAGCTCCGCAACAGCAGCGATGGCGCTGTTGTTTGGCATACGCCCGATCAAAGCAGCGGGGTACCTCACCTTCGGGCCCGCCTCGGTATCCATCAACCATCGATCGCATGAGCGCCATCATCTCGTGCCGGTCGTTGCAGCCGGAACTGTGAGCCGAAACGGCGAAACCCCGGCCAAGCGCTCACATCTCCCGCCGCGATGGAGGGAAGTGTGAGGCTGGGACCGGGGTCTCAGACTCGCAACTTGAACTGTGAGCTGTCGGCCGGGGTTTCCCGGCCGACGGCTCACACTTCCGTGGGATCAGTAGCGGTAGTTCTCGGGCTTGTACGGGCCCGATGGGTCGATGTCGAGGTACTCGGCCTGCTCGTCGGTGAGCTGGGTGAGCTTGACGCCCAGCGCATCGAGGTGCAGGCGCGCGACCTTCTCGTCGAGCGCCTTCGGGAGGACGTAGACATCGAGCGGGTAGTTCGCCGTGTTCTGGTACAGCTCGATCTGCGCGAGCACCTGGTTGGTGAACGAGCACGACATCACGAAGCTCGGGTGGCCCGTGGCGCAACCGAGGTTCACGAGGCGACCTTCGGCCAGGATGATGATCTGCTTGCCGTTCTCGAACTGCCACACGTCGGTGCCGGGCTTGAGCTCGTCACGGGTTGCGCCCGAGCGGGCGAGGCCGGCCATGTCGATCTCATTGTCGAAGTGGCCGATGTTGCACACGATGGCGTTGTGCTTCATCTGCGCCATCTGGTCGGCGGAGATCAGGTTGAAGTTGCCCGATGCGGTGACGAAGATGTCGATGTCGCCGATGCAGTCCTCGAGTGGCATGACCTGGAGGCCTTCCATCGCTGCCTGCAGCGCGTTGATCGGGTCGATCTCGGTGACGATGACGCGAGCGCCCTGTCCCTGCAGCGACTGCACGCAGCCCTTGCCGACGTCGCCGTACCCGAGGACGAGGGCGGTCTTGCCACCGATCATCACGTCGGTTGCACGCGAAATCGAGTCGACGAGCGAGTGACGACAGCCGTACAGGTTGTCGAACTTCGACTTGGTGACCGAGTCGTTGACGTTGATGGCCGGGAAGATGAGCTCGCCGTCTTCCATCATCTTGTAGAGACGGTGGACGCCGGTCGTGGTCTCTTCGGTGACGCCCTTGATGTTGGCCGCCATGCGCGTCCACTTGCCCGGGTCGGCCTTGAGCGTCTGCTGCAAGAGACCGAGCACGATCGCGAACTCGGCATTGGTTGCCTCGGTGGGGTCGGGCACGGCGCCGGCCTTCTCGAACTCGACACCCTTGTGCAGGAGCATCGTGGCGTCTCCGCCGTCGTCGAGGATCATGTTCGGGCCGTCGTACTTCGTGCCGTCGGGGGCGTCGGGCCAGGTCATCATCTGGTCGGTGCACCACCAGTACTCCTCGAGGGTCTCGCCCTTCCAGGCGAAGACCGGCACGCCGTCGGGGTTCTCGACGGTGCCGTTGGGGCCCACGACCACGGCGGCTGCCGCATGGTCTTGGGTGGAGAAGATGTTGCAGCTGGCCCAGCGCACTTCGGCGCCGAGGGCGGTGAGGGTCTCGATGAGCACTGCGGTCTGGATCGTCATGTGGAGCGACCCGGAAATACGGGCGCCGGCGAGCGGCTTCGAGTCGCCGTACTCCTTGCGCAGGGCCATCAAGCCAGGCATCTCGTGCTCGGCGAGCAGCATCTCTTTGCGGCCGAACGGCGCCATCGACAGGTCGGCGACCCGCCAGTCTTTACGCGCGGCAAACGTTGATTCGGACATGGGAAAACCTCCGGTGGTTCGTGTGAGTCGAACCGGGCCGGGACCATCAGGTCCGAGCAGAATCAGCCCAGTGCGTCCATCTTATCGCTTCGACGCGATCAGGTGACCTGACCGGCGAACTGAGCCCCGTGCAGGCGGTAGTAGGCCCCCTGCTCGGCCATGAGCACGTCGTGGCTCCCATGCTCGACAATGCGACCGTTTTCCATCACGAGAATCACGTCAGCGCCACGGATGGTGGACAAACGGTGCGCGATCACGAAGCTCGTCCGCTGCTCACGAAGCCGATTCATGGCGTCTTGGATCAACACTTCGGTGCGTGTATCGACCGAGCTGGTGGCCTCGTCGAGAATCAGGATCGACGGATTGGCGAGAAAAGCTCGGGCGATCGTGATGAGCTGCTTCTCACCGGCACTGATGTTGTCACCCTCATCGTTGATCACGGTGTCGTACCCATCGGGCAGCGAACCGACGAAGCGGTCGACGAACGTGACCTGCGCTGCCTCCAGAATCTCGTCGGGCGTTGCATCGGGATTGCCATAGGCCAGGTTGTCGCGGATCGTGCCGCCGAACAGCCACGTGTCCTGCAACACCATGCCGACGTGACTGCGCAGCTCCTCGCGTGGGAACGAGGCGATGTCGCGACCGTCGAGGGAGATCGAACCCGAGTCGAGGTCGTAGAAGCGCATCAGCAAGTTGACGAGCGTGGTCTTGCCGGCCCCGGTCGGTCCGACGATCGCGATCGTCTGACCGGGTTCGGCCACGAGGTCGAGCCCCTCGATCAACGATTCGTCGGGAACATAGGAGAACCCCACCTGGTCGAACACGACGCGACCGCGCACGTCGGGTGGATCCGTCACCCGGTCTTGCTCCGGGCTCTGTTCGTCAGCGTCGAGGAGTTCGAGCACGCGTTCGAGCGAGGCAATCCCCGACTGGAACGTCGTGGCCATCGACGCCATCCGGGTCAACGGCTCGGAGAACTGGCGGGCGTACTGGATCATCGCCTGCATGTCGCCGATGCTGATGGCGCCGCTCGAGATGCGCAGTCCGCCGACGACCGCGATGATGACGTACTGGATGTTGCCCATGAAGGTCATCGCCGGCTGAATCAGACTCGAGATGAACTGTGCGGAGAAGCTCGCCTCGAACAGCTGATCATTGTCTTTGCGGAACTGTTCTTCGACCTCGCGGTGACGGCCGAAGCTCTTCACGATGGCGTGTCCGCTGAACGCCTCTTCAGCTTGTGCGTTGACCGCTCCGGTGTGGCGCCACTGCGCAACGAAGCGCGGCCCGGCGCGTCCGCCGATCATCTTGATCAGCACGATCGAGACCGGCACGGTGACCAAGGCAATCGCAGCGAGCAGCGGTGAGATCACGAACATCATCACCGTCACACCGATGAGCGTCAGCATCGACGTGACGATCGAACTCACGGTCTGCTGCAAGCTCTGAGCGAGGTTGTCGATGTCGTTGGTCACCCGGCTCAAAAGGTCGCCGCGCGGCTGCTGATCGATGTAGCTCAGTGGCAGGCGGTTGAGTTTGGTCTCGACCGACTCGCGAAGCCGGTACATCGACCGCTGGACGACGCCAGCCAGGATGTACGACTGCGCGTACGCGAGCACGAACGACGCCAGATACAGCGCGGTGATGAACAACAACTGGCCTCGCAGCTCACCGAAGTCAACGCCGCTGCCACCGTTGACGCGGCTGATCACTCCGTCGACGATCGTGTCGGTCGCCTGACCGAGCAACCGCGGCCCGATCACGACCAACGCCACGCTCACGATGCTGAGCAGCACGATGACCCAGACCAAGAACTTCTCGCGACCGAGG
>CALICC010000161.1 GCA_938049325.1 uncultured Ilumatobacter sp.
ACGACCTCGTAGAGCGAGTCGCTGCTCGGGAGGCGGGGGACGAAGTTTCCGACGCTCGAGACCAGGCCGCCGAGCGCAGACCACAGCAACGCCGGCACTGCTGGCATCGTCACATCGGAGAGTTGGAACGCGAGTGGAGCACCGAGGAGGGCGGGAACCGAAATCGCTGTCGCCGAGTCGTCGCCCGCGACGGCGAGGTCCATCAGCGCAACAGCCAGGTCGGAAGGATTCAGTACGTCGAGCGCTGAGGCCATCGCCGCCATGAGCAGGCGGAGGAATTCCTCGGCGTCGTCGAGGGTGTCGAGTCCGAGGTCGACGAGTGCCGACAGCGTCGAGGCGAGTGAGAGGCCACCGGTCGTGAAGACGGCGTCCAACGCCGCGGTGAGAACGTCGGGTGAGTCGGCCAGCAACTGCAGAATGCGAGCGACGAACGCGGCCGTGTCGGGACGCCCGAGTCCAGACGCTGCGGTCCACAGCACCCCGTACGTCTCGTCCGCAACGTCGGCGAACGCTGAGAATGCCACGAGGAACACACGCTCGGCGTCGCCTCCGAATGCGACGATCGCCTGATCGATCAGGGCCCCCAAAGCCGGTGCGAACCCGGTCGGGACGTTGCCCGCTCCGGTGAGCAAGCCTCGGAACAGCTGCTCCCATTCCAAGTCGACGACCGAGTTGATGATCTGGCCGGGGAGCTCGTCGAGGTTCGCCGCGTCTGCGATCCACCGCAGGCGAGACAGGAAGAATGAGAGGAAACCGGGAAGGTCGACCCCACCTGGCACCTCGGGGAACAGCCGCAACGTCGTCGCGTTTCCTTGCCGCGCGAGCTCGAAGGAGCCGGCGAGATCGAATGCGGGTAGCGACGCAAGCGCCGGAAACCGAACGCTGCAGTCGGTGAGGCGCACTCCGAAGTCACTGGCCGCCGGCGCGCCTTCGTCGAAGCCGAGTGAGAACTCGGGCAATCCGATATCGAGAACGAAGTCTTCGGGTGTCGGAATCCGGAGCGCGGGCGCCGCGCCTCCCGACCAGTCGGGCACGATCGACATGACCGCAGGCGCAGCGGGAAGCGCGACGTCGGGAATCGCCGCCGAGTCGTCCGCCAGGTGGAACCTGCGCCGCAACGACACGGTCGACGGAACGCCCGCTGCTGCGAGCGGATCACCCCCTCCGAAGACAGGAGTGAGCAAGTTGACAGCCTTGGCGCGGCCCTCTGCAGTGAGACCGCCCTCGCCGCGGAGCGCGACTTCAAAGGCCTGCTCCTGTGGCAACACCTGCACGCTGAGGTCCGCCGAGTCGATCTGGACGAAGGCGTTCGGCAGGGTCAACGGCTGGCTGAGCGAGAGCGTCAGGCCAGTTGCCGCAGCCGACGACGAGACACCGACCTCGAATTCGACCTCTGCGACACCGAGGCCCGTCGCCAGCGACGGCAGCATCCAGCGAGCCGCACCACCGCCGGTGACCGTGCGTGTATCGGTGATGGCGAGCTCTGGGTTCGCTCCGCTCGAAAACGGGATCGACAGATTGATCGCCGACAGGTGCAGATGACCGCCGAGCAGCGGAACCGTCGGCGCGAAGGTTCCGGTGAGTTCGAGGCGACGACGTCCGCCGGCTTGGTTGGCGAAGCTGGCGCTCACCTGGATCGTCTGACCTGCGGGCATCCACAGCAGCGGGTCCGTCAGGCGAATCGGCACCATCACCGAATCGGTCGTTGTATCGAGCACGATCGGTGGAGCGTCGATGACAGCAAGCTGGGTCAGGTCGAACGTTGGCATGTGAATTCCTTCCACGCGTGCCGATGGGGCGGACGAGCGGGTGTGAAACGCACGACACCGACACGAGCCCGATGGTGCGCTTCTGGACCAAACGTTGACTTAACGACACGTCCTCCGCCCCGTGGGTGCATCCCGAAATGCCATCGGACGGGCCGCCTTGCGCCGGTCACCTCTCGTTCGGAGTTTGCAGCGAGGGCTACGTTCAGCCGATGAGCTTCGAAGGCACGATCGGAACCACGCTCGCCGACTCGACGGCGTGGTGGCCTCAGCCAACGCGACGCGACCCGAGCCACAAGAGCGTGCTCGTCGTGCTGCTCGACGACGTCGGCTTCTCTGACTTCGGCTGCTACGGGTCGTCGATCGCCACGCCAACCATTGATCGCCTCGCAGCTGACGGATTGCGCTACACCGGCTTTCACACCACGGCCATGTGCTCGACCACGCGCGCATCGCTCCTCACGGGCTCCAATCACCACGCCGTCGGCATGGGCTGCCTGGCGAACTTCGACAGCGGCTTTCCGGGCTACCGCGGCAAGATCGCACCCGACGCGCCCACGATCGCCGAGCGACTACGTCCTCACGGGTATCGCAACTACATGATCGGCAAGTGGCATGCGACCCGAACCACCGAAACCGGCCCGACCGGACCGTTCGACGGGTGGCCGCTCGGGCGCGGGTTCGACCGCTTCTATGGCTTCCTCGACGCCGAAACCGACCAATTCTCCCCGGAGCTCGTGCGCGACAACACCCACGTCAGCGCACCGGGCGACTACTCAACCGGCTACCACCTCACCGAAGACCTCGCGAGCGAAGCAATCCGCAACCTGACCGACCATCACGCGGCTGATCCCGACGCCCCGTGGTTCATGCTGTTCGCTCCCGGCGCCTGCCACGCACCGCACCAGGCGCCCGTCGAACTCATCGACAGGTACGCCGCGAGCTTCGAGCCGGGATGGGACGTCGAACGCGAGCGACGTCTCGCCCGCCAGATCGAACTCGGCATCGTGCCTGACGGAACAGAACTCCCGCCGCGCAACATCGGCGTGAACGCGTGGGACGAGCACAGCGCCGACGAACAACGACTCTTCGCTCGACTCGCCGGTGCCTACGCGGCAATGCTGCACCACTTCGACGAACACCTTGCCCGCGTCATCGCGGCACTCGAAGCAACCGGACAACTCGACAACACGGTCGTGATGGTTCTGTCCGACAACGGGGCGAGCCAGGAGGGCGGTCCGCTCGGATTCATCAACGCGATGGCGCCGTTCAACATGGTGCACGAACCGATCGGCGACAAGCTGAAGCGGATCGACGACATCGGCGGACCCGACACGCACACCAACTTCCCACACGGTTGGGCCATGGCCTCGAACACGCCGTTGCGGATGTACAAACAGAACACGCACGGCGGCGGAATCCGCGACCCCTTGGTCATTCGCATGCCTCCGAGCAGCAC
>CALICC010000162.1 GCA_938049325.1 uncultured Ilumatobacter sp.
CGTTCTCGGCGGCGGTCGACCACCTGCCGACCGCCCGGCGAACACCGTCACAACGTACGGGATGACCGAAACGGGAAGCGGCGTGGTCTACGACGGCGTACCACTCGACGGTGTGGAGGCACGCATCGACGAAGCAGGCGAGATCCTCCTCCGCGGCTCGATGCTGCTGCGCTGCTACCGCGACGGCTCCGACCCTAAGAGCCCCGACGGCTGGTTGCCGACCGGCGACCTCGGCGAGTGGCTCGATGACGACCGGCTCCATGTTGCCGGCCGACGTGGCGATCTGATCATCACCGGCGGCGAAAACGTCTGGCCAGAGGCCGTCGAGGACGTCCTGCGCACCCACCCTGGCGTCGCTGACGCGATGGTGCACGGCGCCGACGACGCCGAATGGGGCCAGGTCGTTGCTGCCACCATCGTGCCGTCCGCCGGCTGCTCGCCGACGCTCGACGATCTCCGTCAACATGTCAAACACACCCATCCGAGCTTCATGGCACCGAAACAGCTCGATCTGGTCGACCAACTGCACAGAACGGCCCTCGGCAAGCTCCGGCGCTGAGGGGTCAGTCGCTCACGACGTGTGCATGCTGATGCATGTCGTGCAATCCATCGACGTGCAGTTCCGCTCGACGCGCGACGCCTTCGACAACGTAGCCAGCGCCGCGCGCCACGGCACACGACGCCACGTTGTGAGTCGAATGCTGCAGCAATATCCGATGAATGCCGTGGCGATGACCCCACTCGGTCACCACCCGTGCCGCTCGTACGGCCACACCGGTTCGACGCGCATCGGGAAGCACCCAATAGGCGATCTCCCCCGTGCCACGACGAGCCGCGAGATGGAGTGCGCACCTGCCGAGCAGCACGTCGGATTCGTCGACCACCGCCCACCCTGCAGACGTTTGGTCCGCCCACGACTCGTGGGTGCGCCGGATCCAACGCACTGCCTCGTCCGCGTCGTCGATCCGAAATCCGTGCCAACGCTGAATGTCTGGATCATCGAACGCACGCCGCACCCCCGGCGCGTCGTCGTCCACGAATGGACGCAACCGCAGTCCGTCCGGCGCGTGGAGTTCCGGCTGCGGCCCGGACGACAACACGCCATCGGCGATGACAGGCTCCACGAGGTACGGCATGTCGCGACCGTAACGAATCGCATCTCGCCGGGCGGACCGGAATTGTCGACTCGCGCGCGTCAGATCCCGGCGCTGGCCACCCCAGCACCGCCGTCGATCACGTAGGTCTCGCCGGTGATCCAGCTGGCCAGGTCGCTGGCCAGGAACGTTGCGAGATTGGCGATGTCCTGTGGCTCACCGAGCCGCTTCGTCGGCAGCCTCGCCGCGAGCGTGTCGCCGAAGTTGTCGACGAGATGCGCTGCGAAGTCGGTGGCCACGAGTCCGGGCGCGATGCCGACGACTCGCGTTTCCCCCAGTTCGGACGCCAACTGCCGGGTGAGGTGAATCAGCGCGGCCTTCGTGAGGTTGTAGACGCCGAGACCACCTTCGGCGCGCAGCCCGCCGACCGACGCGACGTTCACGATGGTGCCCGGGCTCGCCGCGAACGCATGTTTCCAGGCTGCTTGACTCCAGAAGATCGGCGCTTCCAGATTGACCTGGAAGGTCTTGTCGTACCGGGCCTTGTCGACCTCCATGGTCGGCCCGAAGTACGGGTTGGTCGCCGCGTTGTTCACCAGAATGTCGAGGCGACCAAAGCGTTCGATCGTTGCGGCGACCGCTCGTTCCCCCGCATCATCGTCACCGGCGTTCGCAGCGAACACGTCGACCTCGCCGACCATCTCGCTGGCGGCCGCATCCAGACCTTCCTGCTTCCGGCTGTTCAACATCACGCTCGCGCCCGAGGCTGCCATCGTCGCGGCGATTGCCTTGCCGATCCCTCGTGATGCACCGGTGATCAGTGCGACCTTGCCATCGAGTGAGACGTCCATGACCCGACACTAGAACGACGATCGAGCACGCGGGCTATTCGTGAGTCTGACGAAACGTGGTTGGCGCCGGACCGTGCCAATGGAGGTCGGTCAACAGCGCCAGTTCTCGCTCTCGCATCACCTGCGCCTCGACGGGCTCGGCGTGGTCATGACCCAGCAGGTGCAACACGCCGTGAACGACCAACAGGGCGAGTTCATCGTCGAACGTTCCGGCGTGGGCCGGGTACTGGCTTCGGGCCACCTCGGGGCACACGACGATGTCACCGAGCAACGTCGGGACACCTGGCATCGGGTCGTCGTCCATCGGAAACGACAACACGTCGGTCGGCCCCTGGGCCGACATGTGCTCGATGTTGAGCGCCGCGATCTCGTCGGTGTCGACGAACGTCAGCGACAACTCTCCGACCCCACCCTCGGCGTCGGCGGCGCGCCGAGCGAGTTCAGACCACCGTTCGAGGTCGACCGGCACCGCCTCGACGAGGGATTCATCGCGCACGTCGTCGACGACGACGGACACCGTCACCACGGCCTCGAGTTCATCGAGCGGCGTCTCGCTTCTCGTAGGCGGCGACGATGTCGGCAACGATCTTGTGCCGCACGACATCGGATCCGTCGAGTCGGATGAACGCCAAGTCGTCGATGCCGTGGAGGGTGCGCTCGAGGCCGGACAGACCGCTCTTGCCGTTCGGTACGTCGACCTGGGTGGCGTCGCCCGTCACGACAACGCGAGCTCCAAACCCGATGCGGGTCAAGAACATCTTCATCTGCTCGGGTGTGGTGTTCTGCGCCTCGTCGAGAATGATGAAGCTGTTGTTGAGGGTGCGACCACGCATGAATGCGAGTGGCGCGATCTCCACGACTTGCTTCTCGATCAGCCGAGCGACTGCTTCGACGTCGAGCATGTCGTACAACGCGTCGTAGAGGGGCCTGAGGTACGGGTCGATCTTGGCCATCAGGTCGCCGGGCAGAAAGCCCAGCCGCTCACCCGCTTCGACCGCAGGCCGAGTGAGGATGATTCGTTCGACTTCTTTTGCCTGCAAGGCGCGAACCGCCATCGCCACAGCCAGCCACGACTTGCCGGTTCCGGCGGGGCCGATGCCGAAGGTGATCACGTTGTTCGCGATCGCGTCGATGTACCGCTTTTGGCCCCCGGTCTTCGGCTTGATCTGGCGGCCGCGGGCGCCCTTCAGAATGTTGTGCCCGAGAATCTGGCTCGGGCGTTCGTCGGCGCGCACCATCGTGAAGATCCGGTCGAGGGTTGCATCATCGAGCGTTTGCCCGGTTTGTAGCAGCGTGACCAGCTCTTCGAACAGCTGGGTCGCCGTGGCGACCACTGCGGTGTCTTCACCGTCGATCTTCACCTCGTTACCACGGACAGTGATGAGTACACTACTGAACTCATGCTCGATGCGACGCAAGAACTGATCTCTCGGCCCGACCAGTGCCGTCATCAGATGAGTTCCAGGAACGATGACCGTGGTCGTGGCGGCGGATGTCATGAGATGGTCAAGCGTACTGATGGGTTTCTTCAGATTCGGCTACGGATTGTGGCCGCGCATGCCGATGAGTAGTTCGACCACGCCCGCAAGGTGCCCCAAACGCTCGTGGTCGCTGACGATTGTTCGCCCACAAAGGAGGTGCGCCACATGACAACCGATCGCGTCGCGTTGACCAGAGCTGCATGGGCCTATCCCGTCTTCGGACTCGTGATGGCCGTGACGTTCCTGCTCGCTGGCGACTCGCTCCGACCCGTCATCGCCGGCGTTGCGATGCTCAGTGTGATTCCAGCGGGATTCGTCGCGCTGCGAGTCCACCGGTTTCCGCGACCGTTCATCTTCGCCCTGATCGGCGTGGGCGTGCTGTACGTCCTCGAGGCCATTGCTGCCGAGTTCGTCACGGTCGGGATCGAAGTCGAACTCGAAGACGCGATCGATCTGATTGCCACGGCGCTCATCATCGGCCTGGTGACGTTCATCGTTGGCCAGCAGCGCGGTGGCTTTCGTCCCGGAGATGGAGTCGACGGCATCATCATCGGAGTCGGCGCATGGATCGTTGCGTGGGTCTACCTTGTCCAGCCGTTCCTGAACAGCGGTACGCAATCGACGCTCGCGCTCGCCCTCAATGCGCTCTATCTCCCGACCACGGTCGTGCTCCTCGCACTCTCGGCGGTCATGCTTGCCGGCGGAGGGAGACCGCCCGCTTCGAAGCTCCTCCTCGCGTTCGGTTTGCTGTGCAACGTTGGCGGCGACGTCTTGTACGCACTCGACGACATCCGAGACCTCGGTCAGTGGTCCTACACCGGCGCCGATTTCCTGTACACCCTCTCGGTCACAGCCTGCGCCGGGGCATTTGTGCACCCGACCGCTCCGGCACTCATCGGCATCTCACCGAACCGGCGGCACTTCGCACTCCCCGGCCGTGTGACGGTGCTCGTCGCTGCGCTCGCGGCGCCCGTGCTGGTCACGGCGCTCTCGAGCTCGGTCTCGACACTGGACCGCGTCGTTCGCGCCATCTCGGTACTGGCCCTGCTCGCACTCACCGGCGTTCGCCTCATCGCTGCCACACGGGCCCAACTCCAATCGCAGCATCTGCTCGAAGATTCGGTTCGCACCGATGACGTGACCGGCTTGCCCAACAAGCGGGCCGTCCTGGAAATCACCGACGCCGTCGTCTCCGATCGCTGGCGCAGCGCAGCCCTGCCCGCCATGTACCTCTTCGACCTGGACGGCTTCAAGAACATCAACGACTCATTCGGCCACGCAACCGGCGACGAAGTCCTCTGCGTCATCGCCCGGCGGCTCGTGGCCGCTGCTGATGCAATCGGCGCCACAGCAGGGCGGGTTTCAGGCGATGAGTTCGTGGTGTTCGACGCAACACCGCAGTCCTCACAGGAGGCGCTCGACAACGCCCGCGCCGTTCACCTTGCCTTCCAACAGTCGCTGACAACCACGAGCGGGGAGCTGTTCGTCAAAGCCAGCTGCGGCGTCGCCACGATGGAGCCGGGAGCGCCGACCACGAGTGACGACCTCTTCCGGTGGGCCGACATCGCGATGTACCGGGCCAAGTCCGCCGGACGCAACCGAGTTGTGCTCTACGAAGCAACGATGCAGGATCGCGTGTCGTCGCGGATGGACATCGAAAACGCATTGCACGGTGCACTCGCCCGCAACGAGCTCCATCTCTACCACCAACCGATCATCGAGATCGGCACCGGACGCGTGACCGGCTTCGAAGCACTGCTTCGGTGGAGGCGCCCCGACGGCACGATCGTCTCGCCCAACGAATTCATCCCGATCGCCGAAGAGACCGGCATGATCGACGCCATCGGTGAGTGGGCGATGAGCGAGGCCACTCGCCAGCTCCGATTCTGGATCGACGAGGGCATCGTCCCCGACGACACCGCCGTGTCGGTGAACGTCTCACCGCGACAGCTCGCTGATCCACGCTTCGCCGCCGTGGTGAACCACGTTGTCGAGAACTCGGGACTCCCGGCCCACCTGCTGTGGCTCGAGGTGACCGAAAGCGTGATGATCGACAACCCCGAGGTTGCCCAGTCTGCGCTCCAGGCAATCCGCGCAACAGGCGTCAGGATTGCGCTCGACGACTTCGGCACTGGGTACTCATCGCTCTCGCTGCTCCAGAAGTTCCCGATTCAGCGGATCAAGATCGACCGAGCATTCATCAATTCGATCGTCGACAACTTGAACGACCGCATGCTGGTGCGCACCATCGTGGGACTCGGGCAGTCGATGGGCATCGACGTGGTCGCCGAGGGCGTCGACTCCATGCTGCAGCTCCGCCTGCTCCGCGAGCTCGGCTGCGCCAAGGCGCAAGGCTTCCTGATTTCACAGCCAGCGCCCGCCGAGGCGATGCGCTCGACGATCGGAGCGCTCGACAGCCTCACCGAATGGCCCGACTTCTCCGAGATGGTCGGCGACTGATCGGCCGAAAAAGGCACAACCCCTGAGCAGGATCGCTCCTACTCAGGGGTTCTGGAGGCGACGCCGAGAATCGAACTCGGGTAGACGGCTTTGCAGGCCGTTGCGTAAGCCACTCCGCCACGTCGCCAGAACACTCGATGCTACCGGCCTCCAGGCTCGGTTTCGCCGACCGCGTACCAATCCGCCAAGCGCTGCAGCCCTTCGTCGATCGTGACCCTCGGACGCCAGCCCAGGTCGACGCGCGCCGGCCGCGGGTCAAACCAGTGCGCGGTCCCCAACTGATCGGCCAGAAACCTCGTCAGCGGCGGCTCATCGTCGCGACGCAGATGCGGCCACACTCGCTCGATCACCGTGCCGATCCGCCGTGCTGCACCCAACGGCACGTCACGCGGGCTGAACTCGACGCCTGCGGCGACACAGATGCCACTCACGAGCTCGCGCACAGGGCGCGGCTCTCCGTTGGCGATGACGTACGAGCGGCCCGCACACGCGGCGCCCGGGTGCACGGCATCGAGCGCCGCGATCAACGCCGACACGGCATTGTCGATATAGGTCGTGTCGACCAGGGCCCGACCGCCGCCGACCAACGCCAACTTGCCCGCGGCGGCGCGTTCGGCGATGCGACCGACGAGTTGTGTGTCGCCAGGCCCCCACACCAGGTGGGGACGGATGACGACCACGGCGAGATCGTCGTTGTTGGCCGACAGCGCCAATCGCTCGGCAATCGCCTTCGTCTCGGGATACCACGCTGTGCCGTGGGCCACGATCGCCGGATCGGCACCACCACCCACGATCGGTGAGCCGTCATGAGCGACGGACGGCGACGACACGTGCACGAACCGCCGTACGCCGAGCTCTTGCGCTGCGGTGAGGACGTTGCGTGTCCCATCGACATTGGCCCGGACGTATTCGTCGCGACCACCGATCACCCCAACCTTGGCCGCCAGGTGAATGACGGCGTCGCAGCCAGCCATGGCGTTCTTCACGGCCGCGAGGTCCGCAACATCGCCAACAACCTGACGGACCGACGCGGACAGAGCTGACGATCGTCGCCGCTGCATCGCGACCACATTGTCGCCACGGTCGACCAACTCCGATGCGAGGTTCGTGCCGATCAGACTCGACGCCCCTGTGACCAGAATCTCCATGGTCAACGCCGACGTCGAGGTCGACGAGCTCGCTCGCCGGCGAGTTCCTCGCTCGCCCAGGTCGCCAGCTTCAAACGGTCGATCTTGGTGTTGTGCCGAATGTCAACAGGCATCGAACCTGTGATCAGCACCGCGGCAACAGGCACCTCCAACGCTCCGCGCACCGCAGCAGCGAGCACCTCGTCGGCCAGCCCTGCCTTGCCACCGCGACGCTCGACGACGATCACGACCTGCTGGCAATCATGGGGTCCGATGCCCACCGCCGCCACTCGCCCGGCGGTGACCAGGTTCTGCGGACACAGCTGCCGTTCGAGCGCCCGCTCGAGCGGCACGGAGGCGATCGGACCATCGTCTGAGCGGATCACGTGCACCGCTCGTCCGTCGACCCAGAGTCGGCCGATCTCGTCGAGCCGGCCGACGTCGCCGGTGCGGTGCCAGCCGCCACCCGGCCGAGCCAACCGCTGTGTCTCCCACCGTCCGAGGTAGCCATCTGAAACCCATGGCGCACGGACGAGAATCTCCCCGAAACCGCCGGTGGACACCGCTGGTGGAATGCCGTGCAGCGCATCGAAATCGAGTGGAGCGATCATGACTTCCGCGCCGGCGACCGGAACACCAACGCACACACCGGCGTCCTGATCCGAGGCTTCAGCTGCGTCGATGCCGTCGAGGTCGATGTCGGCAACCGGCAACGCTTCGGTCATTCCGTACGGAGTGTGCAACTCCGCGCGTGGCGTCAGGTCGCGCACCTTGTGCAGAATCTCTGATGGAACCGGCGCTCCGGCACTGAAGACGAGCCGCAGTGCTGCCAGGCCAGCTCGATCGTCCCCGTCGGTTGCGGTGGCAACGACGTTCGCGAGCGCCGCTGGTGATGCGAACGCCATGGTCGCGTCGATGGCAGCGCATGCGAGATCGAACGCGTCAGCGGTGAGCTCGCCCGGTGTGGTCACGTCACAGTCGGTGAACGCGGTTGGAACGCCGAGAGCTGGTCCGTAGAGGGCAAACGGCGCAAACGCCGCGACCAAACGGTCGTCGTCGGTGATCGCGTAGGTGGCTGCGAGCGCGTCGCGTTGTGCGGCAAGTTGGCCGTGCCGGTACCGCACTCCCTTCGCGGGCCCGGTGGCTCCCGAGGTGAACAGGATGGCAACGTCGTCGCCCGGCGTCGGTGGCGCTGGGAGCTCAGTGACGGGCGGATCAGCAGCTTCCGACATGAGCGCCGCGGTATCGATGTGCGTTGCACCCGGAGCCCAGCGCATGGCACCGCTGGCCATCCGCGCCGCCCGGGGCCCAAGTGTCCAGTTCGGACGTGTCGAGGCAACCGCGGCGCCAAGCCCCCGCAAGCCCAACCCGCGATCTGCGATCACCGTCACGCCGCCGGCTCGCCACACGCCGTATACCGCGACGAGCAGGTCGACCCCCGGCGGGGTGAGCATCGCGACGCGATCCCCTGCTTCGAGGCCTCGGTGACGAAGAGCGGCAGCGACTCCGTCGACCCGACGGGCGAAATCGGCGAACGTGATGGAGGTCCCCGTGGCGGCATCATGCACGGCCACTGCGCCATCACTTCGCCGACGTTCCACACCGTCGAACACCGACGAACCGACCAACGAGAGGTCAGCCGACGCAGCCGCACCGTCGAGTTGGCCGGCGCTGAGCAGGTCGGTCAACCACGTATCGACCGTGGTCGCAACGTCGGCCTCGGCCATCACGAGGTGATTGGCTTCGCCGAATCGTTGAATCTCGGTGTTCGGGATACGACCGGCGAGATCGTTCGCGAAGTCGTCGTCGAAGACGATGTCGCGGGCACCCCACGCGAGGAGAACCGGGGCGTCGAGACCGCCGAGTTTGTTGCTGACCCGCTCGAGCGCCGGGGCCGACGGGTGACCGTCTCGTAACGGGACGTCGCCGACGAAGTCAGCAATCGCCTGACGATGCCGGGCTTCGCGGTACGGCGCACGAAACGCCTGACGGTCGATTGCATCGATCCGATCGCCGGACAGCCGCACCGTCCCCTCAACGAACCCCGAGGTTCGCCGGCACACCAAGTCGCGCAGCGGTGCAGATGCTGCGAGCCGAATGATCTTCGGCGCGCCTCGACCTTCGGGAACTCCGATCCCGGTATTGCACAGGACCATGCCATCGACGTCGTCGGTGTGGTCGACTGCCCAGCCCATGGCAATGGCCCCACCCCAGTCATGCGCGGCGAGCACCAACGGCGTCTCAGCGTCGAGGTCGAGCGAGCGCATCACATCGCCCAGATCCGCCACCCGGTGGGCGTAGCCACGGTGACTCACCCGGTCACTGAACCCCATGCCGAGTTGGTCGAGCGCGATCACGCGGTGACGCTCGGCGAATCGAGTGAGGAAGCTCTTCCACGCGTACGCCCACGTTGGATTTCCGTGTACGCAGACGATCGTCGCCCACGGCTCGTCTGTTTCGGGACGGCCGGTGTCGAGCATGTGCCACCGATGCGATGATCCGTCGTGGCTGGGGACGTCGATCACATTCGACCACGCCGGATCGATCCCCCATTCACGCCACTTCGCCCCGCCAGGAAGGCTGGGGGGTTCGATCACCAGACGATTTCGGTGAAGCTCGTGTTCAGGCCCGAACCAATACCCATGCACAGCACGCGTTCGCCGACCTTGATTTCGTGCTGGAACGCAGCCAGCGTCATCGGGATCGCCGCCGGCCCGACGTTGCCGTACTGCGGGAAGGTCCGCGGGCAACGATCCGGATCGATCCCGAGACGTTCACACAGCAGCTCCGTGTGTCGTTGGCTCACCTGGTGGACGATGTAGTGGTCCATGCCGACTTCCCAATCGAAGTCGTGACCGCTGTGCTTCCACGCAGCCTCCGCCAGCTCGAGCCCCGCGATCATCAAGCCGTGCGAGTCGGTGCGCATCCGGTCGAGGTCGCCGATGCACAGTTCGTTGTGTTGAGAGGCGCCGCGTGCAATGCCGCCGACGAGACGGTGCGCTTCAGGGTGCTGGTCGAGCCGACACAGCACGGCGGCTGCAGCGCCAGAACCCAGCGTCAACGATGCGAACTCGGCAAACACGTCGGCAGCAGTCGCATCGGGCTGCTGGAGTCGAGCGATCGTTGTTTGCTGGGTGTAGCGGCTGCCCTCGCCATCGACGATCAACGCGTAGTCGATGGAGCCAGCGTCGATCGCTGCCGCGGCGATCTGCATGCCGTTGATGAAGCCGAGGCATGCGTTGCCGACGTCGAAGTTCAAGCAGCTCGGCGGCAAGTCGAGAATGTTGTGGACAGCACATGCCACCGATGGCTCCAAGTGGTGCTTGCACACCGACGTGGAGATCAGCATGCCGACGCGGTTCGGGTCGATCTCGGAATTGTCGAGCGCGAGGCGCCCGGCACGGGCTGCTGCTTGCTCGAACGTGACGCCTTCGGGCCACCACCGTCGAGCTTCGATGCCTGCGAGGTCGGCGAGAATTCCCGGCTTGAGACCCGTGCGCTCATAGGTCTCGCTCAGTTGCTCGTCGATCCAGGCTGACGTGACGATTTCGGGTGCCTCGACCGCCGCCACGGTCAGCACTCCCACATTTCGATGGGTCAGAACCGAATTGGCCGACATATGTGGTCCTTTCGCGGCGCGATCGCGCATGTCAGAAGCGGAATGAGCAGCTTAGGGCATCTGCGCCGCCGTGTCGTGTCTCAGTGAGTGTTCTCGACACGACAACTGAGCTGGAGAAATGACGAAGGCCCCGACCGAAGTCGGGGCCTTCGTGGAGCGGATGACCGGGATCGAACCGGCGACCTTCACCTTGGCAAGGTGACGCTCTACCAACTGAGCCACATCCGCAGGACCGTCTAGGTTATCGCGTCGAGGCAAGCGTCCAACCTGCCCCGGTGCGGGTTCTCAAGAACTCGAGTCGCCGCGGAGATCGATTCGAAGCGTCAGCACGCCATCGACGAGTTCACCGTCGGCGTCGGCAATGATCGCAAAGTCTTGAAAATCGTTCTGCGATTGCTCCAGGAAGTGCATTCGCTCGTCGCCGGCAACCGGAGGGAGCGGACGCTTCTTCACGGCGAGCGCACGCTCCCGGAAGCGCAGCAGCATTGCGTCGATGTCAAGTTCAGCCACAGGACGATCGTAGCGATTCAGTCGCCTGCCGTGCGCGGTCGACGCAAGAGTCCCTCACCGGGGACCACGGGAACATCCTCGTGCGTCGGCAAACCGACGGGCGCTGGCAGCTCTTCGTCGACGGACGCATCGGTCGACGACTCACTGGATGCGGACGCCGACACATCGTCGTCAGCGTCGAGGCCTGCGCTGTCCGGTGCTGCCTGTACCCACACGTCTTCGGTTTCGGCGACCTGCGCAACATCGGCGACCTCGACGTCGTTCGACGTCGTGTCCTTGCCGAAATTCGGCTTCTTGCCCTCGTCGAACACGTCGGTCTCGACGGTGTTCTCGCTCTCGACGTGCCGCATCACCTCGGCTCCTGTGTCGACAGCAGTCTCGGCATCCGCATCGACATCACCGCCGGCATCGCGGTCGTCAACGTCGTCGACCTCATCAGCATCCGCGTCCGTGCCATCCTCGTTCTCGTCGACCTCGCTCCGGTCGACGGCGACGGCGTCACCGATTGCGTCATCGGCCACGTCGACATCGCCCGGAGAGACATCGACGGTCAAGCCGTCGTCGACCGCGGCGATCGGTTCGGTTTCGTCGGCGTCGGACGCCTCCTCGACCGTGTCGCCGTCGGCGCTGGTCGACGCGTCGTCATCGTCGGGATGGTCTGAGGTGTTGTCGTCTTCGTCACGTTCAGCCCGCAGTCGGTCGCCCGCCAGGTCGGAGAACGAACGAACCGGGCGAGCTGTCGCGAACTCCTGGTCGACACTGGGCACCGATGCCGAGCGTTGAAGCGGCGCAGCACCGGGGGGTCTGGCCTCGTCGAGCCGGCGACGCTGCCCTGCAGGATCGAGCGAGCGCCACTTGCGGCGCTGCATCTCTTCGAGTGGGGCGAGCAGCGCCGGGTCAGGGCGTGTGCGACGGAACACCCAGATCGCCACAGCGACCAGCACCACACCGCACAGCACGAGCAGGGCCACGGCGATGTACACGGTTCGCGTCGCCGATGGATCGCCGACGTCGTCGCCCGCCTGTACCGCTGAGAGCAAGAGTTCGGCAGTCACTGGTGATCGAGTCTGCCAGCTCCACCGCCAGAATCGCAGCGTTCTCGAAGGTTCCGCTATCGGGGCGTCACATCACAACTGGTGCACCGAGCACCACACCGCCGTGCGCCCACCGAGCGATTGTCGCAGGAGTGTGCCTCCGTCGAGAGGACAAGGTGGCAACGCTGCACGAATCGCAGGAGCAAGCACTCCTTCGGTCGACCCACCGCGAGCGAGCATCACCGGTAGCTGCGTCCGACAGCTGCGGGCGAGTTGGCCCAGTTCGTCGTCGCTCAGCCGATCCGCTGGCCGAGACGGATTGATCCCGGCGTGAAACAACACTTCGTCGGCACACAGATTCCCCAGACCGGCGACCACTCGCTGGTTCAAGAGCAACGTCTTGATCGCTGCCGTGCGTCCCGCGAGCCCCGCACGCAGCTCTTCCTCCGACAACGTGAGCGCGTCGGGACCCAAGCTGGACATGTCGGGGTCGAGTGACAACCTTCCGAGGCGCCGAGGATCGTTCATTCGCAGCGCCGGCACGTCGTGTCCACTCGTGTACAGGAGGAGGCGATCCCACTCCGGTCGATCAGCCCCCGACGCGTACTCCAGCTCTTCGATCGGGGCCACGCCATCGACGATCAGGCGACCCGTCATTCCGAAGTGCACGCCGAGCGCCGGACCATCGGTTTCGAAGATCAACACCTTCCCGACACGGCGTACGGCACCGATCGAACGCCCGACCAGGGCGCCGTCCAGATTCTCCGACGCAACTCGTGCGTCGAACGACACCGAAGCGATCGTGCGGCCAACGACGCTCTCGGCTGCTCGGCGCCAGATCTCGGCTTCGAGACCCTCGGGCACTAGCGCGTCGATCGATGGTCGAACATCACACCGACGTCTTGCTGATCTCGCCGAGGAACCGGTCGAGTCGTCCGGAGATCTGGTCGCCGTTGATCAAGAACGCATCGTGGCCATGGGGTGAATCGATCTCGAGATACTCACTCGGGACACCGTTGCCGCTCAACGCCTCGTGAATCTGACGCTGCTGGTACGCGGGATACAACATGTCGGACCAGATGCCGACAGCAATCGTCGGAATCCGAACTCTCGATATCGCCCGTTCGAGCGAGCCTCGACCACGCGCCACGTCGTGCAGGTCCATTGCCTTACCGATGGCCAGATAACTGTTCGCGTCGAATCGGCGAACGATCTTGTTGCCGTGGTGTTCGAGGTAGCGCTCCACCTCGTACTGCTGCCACATCCCGAGAATGTCTCCGGCCTCGGCACGACCCGAGAAATCGCGTCCGAACCGATCGGTGAACACGTTGTCGCTGCGGAAGGTGACCTGCGCGATCTGCCGGGCGATCGCCAATCCCTCGGACGGGCCCTCGCCCGGAGCTGCGTCGTAGTAGTCGCCGCCGCGCCAGTTCGGATCGAGACGAATCGCCTGACGCCCGATCCCGCCCCACGCGATCTGTTGCGCGGTTGCTTGCATGCACGTCGCGATGGCGACCAGCGAGCGCACTCGCCGCGGATACATGACGGCCCACTCGAGCGCTTGCATCCCGCCCATCGATCCGCCGATCACCGCCATCCACCGGTGCACCCCCAGATAGTTGGTCAGCTGTGCTTGGGCGCGCACCATGTCGCGGATGGTGACCACCGGGAATCGCGACCCGTAGGCATGTCCATCGACCGGATGAGGAGATGCGGGCCCGGTCGAACCTTGACACCCTCCGAGCACGTTCGCGCACACCACAAAATACCGGTCGGTGTCGATCGGTTTTCCGGGCCCGACCATGGCGTTCCACCAACCGGCTTCGTCGTGACCCCGACCCGCAGGACCGGCCGCGTGGCTGTCACCGGTCCACGCATGGCAGAGCAGCACGGCATTCGAACCATCGGCGTCGAGCGATCCCCAGGTCTCGTACGCCAACGTGACATCGGACAAGGTCGCACCGGAGTCCAGGGCAAACCGGCGGTCGGTCGCGAACGTGAACAGGCGCCGCTGACCAGCGGGATCCCCAGGCAACCAAGCGCCAGTGACAGGAAGAGGTTCGCTTTGCATCGTCTTTCCACCCAAGGGCTGAGGCGACCGTATCGCAGATGTTGTGATGGTTTGCTGACGATTCCTCAAGAATGTCTCTGAGGGTGACGAAAGATCACCCGTGGACCGAGCCGCCCCGACCATGAACAGCGCAGCAACTGCTCGCTCATGGCACCCTTCGCGCGGTACCACTCCAGCAATCGAAGCATCCAGCGACCTTCCCGACGGCTCGATCACTCCCGTGCTCTACGGCTCGGCCGTCATGTTCTCGTTGACCGCAATCCACATGACTGGATGGCTCGGGTCGCTGAGCTATCTGATGATCGTCGTCGCCAGCGTGATCTTGGGCGCAATCGGTCTCCGCATCAACAAACCCACAGTGCGATGGCCATGGGCTCTTCTGCTGTGTGTCGGTGTGCTGTGGACGATCGCCAGTGCGTTGAGCGGATCCGACGACAATCTGGGCGATCTCACGTCGTCGCGCTCGCTGCTCAGCGACTTCTTCGCCATTCCCGGCTATCTGATCTACGGCATCGCCATCACCGGCCTCCTGCGGGAACGACGCCGCGGCAAGGACCTGTCGATCGTGCTCGACGCTGTCGTGTTGTTCTTCGGCGCATCGCTCACTGTCCACCACCTCGTGATCCAACCGACGCTGAGCGTGCCGGACGCTTGGCTGCCCGCCCGCCTCGTCGTCGCTGCGTACCCGATCGCGGCGCTCGTCTTGCTCGGCATCGCAGCGCAGCTCGCATTCACCGCCGGCCCCAAGTCATCGTCATTCGGGTTGATCCTCCTCGGCACGACCGCATTGGTCCTCGGCGAGGTCGTCTGGGCGTTTGGTGAGATCGGCCGGCTTCAGATCTCGCAGCAGATGCTCGAACTGACCTACACGCTGGTCCCGACGTCACTCGCGATCGCGATGTTGCACCCCGATGTCAGCTCGAGTTCGGAGCGATCGGGCGCCCCGTCGCCGCAAGGAATGACCGGACGCTACGCCGCCGTCTCGCTCGCGCTCATCGCACCGTCCACATTGGTTCTCTTCCCAGGATCGATCACTCCACTCGCGGTGTTCTTGTCGATCGGACTCTGCGCATCGTCCGCGGTCCGCGTGGCCCTCGCGATGCGGGCAGAGGATCTGTCTCGCGCCTCGCTGCTCTACCAGGCCATGCACGATGACCTGACCGACCTCCCCACCCGCCCGCTCCTGATCGATGAGATCGATCGCCGGCTGGCAAGCGACGAGCACGACTCGGTGGCGTTGCTCTTCATCGACCTCGACCGATTCAAGAACGTCAACGACCTCATGGGCCACCACGTCGGCGACGAGTTGCTCGTCTCCGTCGCGGACAGAATCGTTCGCACCGTGCGCGAAGACGACCTGGTCGCCCGGATCTCCGGCGACGAGTTCGTGGTCTTGACCGGAGGACTCAGCGCCGACGGCGCACGCCACATCGCGAATCGCGTCAGGAATGCACTGACGACACCATTCGACCTCAGCGGCGGCGAAGTAATGGTCACCGCATCGATCGGCGTGAGTGCAGCCGAAACGGGATCGAGCAAAGAAGCGTCCGAACTCATCCAGGAAGCCGATACGGCGATGTACGAGTCGAAGCTCAACCGCAACGACACGACCGTGTTCGACACCACGATGCAAGACCGAGTCACCCGGCGCATCGAGATCGAACAAATGCTGCGGCACGCCACCGAGTCGCCAGAGCTCACCACCTGGTTCCAACCGATCATCGATGCCGAACGCAAGACCGTGGCGGGCTTCGAGGCACTGCTGCGGTGGTCGATCAACGGCGAGCCGGTCGGCCCCGACGAGTTCATCCCGATCGCCGAGGACTCCGGTCTCATCATTCCGATCGGGGCCTACGTCCTCGACGAAGCATGTCGCCAGGTGGCCTGGTGGCGCAAGAACATTCCGGGCGGATCCGATCTGTACGTGTCGGTCAACCTGTCCGCTCGCCAGGTCGTGTCTCCCGGCATCGTCGACACGGTGGCCGAGGCACTCGAGCGGTACGAACTTCCCGCTTCGGCGCTGTGGCTGGAAATCACCGAGACCGTGATGACCGAGGACAGCGCGACGACTGCCGCCGCGATGACCGGACTGCGCATGCTTGGCATTCGACTCGCGCTCGACGACTTCGGAACTGGCTACAGCAGCCTGTCCGGATTGCAATACCTCCCCGTCAGCCGGCTCAAGATCGATCGCCGGTTCATCGCGGGGCTCGGATCGAACCCGGCCAACGACAAACTCGTCCGCTGCATCACTGCCGTGGCTGAGTCGTTCGGCCTCGACGTCGTGGCCGAAGGTGTCGAAACTCGCGAACACCTCGCACTCCTGCGAGAGTTCGATTGCAGCATGATCCAAGGCTGGCTGTACTCACCTGCGGTCGCCGCCGAAGAAGTGCCCCGCGTGTTCGCCGAGCACAATCACGTCCCGCAACGCCGGCACCGCCCAGTCGCCGCACGTTGACCAACGCTCACGTTCAGGGAAGCGGTTGAGGCAACTCCGCTGCGTACCACGTCTGCTGATCGATGACCTTCCACGAGGAATTCGGAAAGTTCGCGGCGATGTTCTCGACGAGCGTGTCGCCTTCGAAGAAGTCCCTGTTGAACCGACACATGTCGAAGATCAGCACGCCGCCGACCGATGCCGGGATCTGCCACATTTCGAGATACACGCGGGGGAACACGGTCAATCCTCGTGACGATGCCTTCACCAGAACCGCCATGCCGTAGTACACCGCGTCGCGTGCGGCTTGTTCGGCGTAGCGCTCGTTGAAGAAGTCCGGCGAGATCTCGGGGACCAGCTCGAGTTGGTTCGTGATCAGGCCCAGTCCCACCGGCTCGTCGCCGTCCCAGGCAATGATCTTGGTGATCGCCGGTTCGGCGAAGGTCGCGAGCATGTCGGCCTCGGAGTCGAGATGGCGCAATGCTGCAATCTGATCGAGGGGGCCGATCGCTGCTTTGTAGAGCTCCCAGAGTTGATCGGCGAACGCTCCCTCGACCACGTTTTCGATCGTGATCGAGCTCGCAGCTCGGCGCCGCTCACCAGCGATGAGATCCGACGTGCGCACCTGCGGTGCAGGGAGCCCCTCGATCGGCGCCGTCGTCGGTGGGGCAAACCGCATCGATGGTCGGACAGGAGCGCCGACCGCCGGACGACGGCTCCTGGTCGTTGAGCGTTGATCAATGCTGGCCACGTGTGGAACGTAACAGCCGTCCGCATTCCGCGCCCGGTTTCCGGCCACCTTCGCGCGATTTTGGTCACCGCGCCAGCGGCCGATTGCGCGCAGCCCGACACGCGCGCTCCAGCGTCACAGATCGAGCTCACCGATCACAGGCTGCGCTCGACGTAGCCGCTGATCGAAACCCGTCTCATAGGGCATGAAGCCGTTGCGGTCCGGGTACATCATCTGCACCATCTCCTCGGGCACGCCGCGGTACCAAGCGCATGCCGTGGCAAAGGTGTCGCGGTGAACGCTTGCGTCGACAGGCGCGAACAGGCAGCGCAGTTCGTTGTCGAGCAGACCGACGAGCTCGACGCCGAGCGGGATCTCGGTACCCCCACGGCACGCGTCGGCAACGAGTGTGATCAGCCCGTTGGCGGCGACGGGCGCGAGCCCGAACACCACCACATCGGAGAAGCCGACGGCTTCGGGAAGGCCGATCGAATACGCGTACGCCGGGGTGGGTGGGTCGGCCTCCGGGTTGGCCGCAACCGGCTCGAGCGCCCAACCGTTCGTCTCGATCATCCACTCGATCTTCTCGGCGTGCGGAATGTGGAAATCAGGGAGTTCCATCACGGCTCCGATCAAACCGCATCGATCGAGTCGAGGTCCAAGCAGTGCTGGAGATGACGGGTTGCCATGGCGGCGAACATCGCCTCCGAACGTTCACTCCCCCCGACTACCTGACTGGCAACAACCGCCATGATCACTCCGGCGAACGCCTCGCGACGGTACTGCTCACGCACCCAGTCGAGTTCGACATCGACGTCGTAGGCGCCAAGTGCAGCGACGTATTCAGCGAGCAGTCCATCTTCGTGTTCGCGCCGGTCATTCGACAGCAGCCCTGCACCGCAGAAGTACGCGACGTCGCCGATCGGCCCACCATGCCCGGGAGTCTGCCAATCGACCGCTGTCACCGCTGGCCCACCCGATGGTGTCGCAAACAACAGGTTGTCGAGTCGGTAGTCGCCGTGCGTCACGGTGGCGGGACCGGAACGGTTGTCGACCCATGCCGCCACTCGCGGTCCGAACTCGCCGAGCAACGCCACCGCTTCGTCGGAGAGATGTGGGCGATACGTCGCCATGAACCCAGGCTCGAACATCTGCCACATGAACGCCAGTTCGGCCCCGTCATCGGCGCCCTTCCTGCGGGCGAGGAATTCGAGGTCATCGAGCGACGGGTCGTTCCAACGCGGCCCATGCAGTTTCGCAAGCTCTCGTACCGCATCTGCAGCACGCGCGACATCACATCCAGCCACTTGGTCACCTTGCTCGGCTGGGGCCATGTCTTCGAGCACCAGCGCAAAATCTCCGCTGGCTTCGTCCCACTCGCCGTGATGACAGGCGGGAACGCGGATGTCGACGGTGCTTGCGAGATGCTCGTAGAACTTCACCTCGCGCTCGTAGTTCCGCAGCCCGACACCGGTGGCACGGCTGGTCTCATCGAGCGAGGGCAGCTTCACGACGACAGAGCGGGGAACGTCGTCGTCGGGTGACGTCAGGGCCACTCGGAGGTTGAGCCCCACGAGTCCGTCACCGATCGGTTCGTGAGCGACCGCCGAGATGTCGGCGTTCATCACTTCGGACAGCCATCGCGCGGTGATCTCCATCGGTCGGACCGTAGCCTGCCCGCCGATACCGTCGAGGGTCGATGTACCGGTTCCTCTTTCGCCCGATCTGGCTGGTCTTCCACGTGGTCGTGGTGGCCGCGGTCGTCCTCATGGTCGCTCTCGGCTTCTGGCAGCTCGATCGGCTCACGGAGCGCCAAGACTTCAACGCCGCGGTCACCGAACGTGCGGCGCAAACCCCTCGCGAACTGTCGGCCGTGCTGGATGACCTCGCCAGTGGCGTCCTCGACGAGTCGTCGGCAGAGTGGCTCCCAGTCACCGTCAGCGGCACGTTCCTACCCGATCAGCTCGTGGAGTTCAACGTGTCGCAGGGCGGTCGAGCGGGCGAGAACGTGCTCTCGGCGTTGGCCGTCGATTCCTCGCAGATCACCGTCATCATCAATCGCGGATTCATCACGCTGGGCAGTCCGTTGCCAGCCGCGCCGGCGACCGCGGTCGATGTCGTCGGCTACGTACGCCCCTCAGAGTCTCGCGACCGTGGCGGGTTGACCGACACCGAGACCGGCGAACCGCTCACCGAGGTGCGCCGCATCGACATCCAACGCATCGCGCAACAACTCGATGGGGACGTCGCGCCCGTCTACGTTCAGCTCATTGCATCGACGCCAACACTCGGACCGGGCGACCCGCAGCCGGTGGTGCTTCCGCAGCTCGACAACGGGCCACACCTTTCGTACGCCGTCCAGTGGTTCATCTTCGCGCTGTGTGTGGCGGCGGGTTGGGTGCTCGCCGTGCGGCGGTCGCTGGCACAGCGACGCCGCGAGATCAGTCGCGCCGACGATGGCGCGGCCGAGGCCGAAGCACCCGAGCCAGAGGTCGTGGATTCGATCTGACCAGTTCGGCACGCAGCGGCCAGCTCGCTCGTGCAAACATCGCACGCATCGTCCGAGCGACGTCGGTCGGCGGTGCGTCGACGCGAAGGTACGACGACCATTGCGCGGCAGGACCGTCGAAGAACGCATCGAAGAACGAACGGATCCCGTCCGCATCGAGCCGTTCGAGAACGCTCAGTCCGTAGTCGTGGAGCGCTCGGGTGCGAAGCGAAGCGGTCGGCCACACGGTGGCGTCGAGAACCGCGGGCTCGATGAGTCCCGGGGCCTCGAGCGCCTGGGCGACACGCTCGGCCACGCCTGAGGCAGCTCCCAGGGAGGTGGCGAGCGAATAGCCCGTCGTCGGGTTGATCATGCCGGCTGCCGCCCCGTACGCCATCACGTTGCCGATCGAGGCCGCTGGAGGCGCACCCATGGGAATGGCCACCTCCTCGGTCCGGATCGCGTCGGCGAGCAGATCTTCGCGCCGACGTCCGAGCCGGGCCGCGAGGCGGTCGACGAGTCTCGATGGCGCAATGGACGGACGGGCCGTGAGAACGGTCTCCTCGACCATCCAGCCGTCGGCCACGGGAAGTGCGTAGGCAAACGTCGGCACACCGACATCGTCGTGATTCGCATCGGATGACGCGTCGCTGAAGTCCATGAGCGTGGCGGTGCCGAGCGGTCCGTCGGGTGGCGCCGGCAGCACCACCCCAAACGCGGTCTGCCAACCCAACTCTTTCGAGTGAGATGGGTGCAACCGTGATGGCCATCCGGTTGCGTCGACGACGATCCGCGCTGCCAACTCGTTCGAATCGACGACCTCCGAGCGCCGATGGTGGAGCCCGCCGCGGAGCGCCTCACGCAACGCCGCGTTGTCGACGACCCCGTATCCGCGTTCGATGGTTCGCTCCCGGCCGAAGCGCGCTCGGATACTCGGAGTTCGGAACTGCCAGACGTCCGATGCGCCATGCAGCACGGCGAGACCGTCGAGGTCATCTGTCCAGGTTCCGTAGGTGGCCGGCCACGGGCGATCGGGCCCGACGAGTACGACATCGACACCATGCCGATCGAGCGCGGCAGCGAGGGCCGATCCGGCTGGACCATCGCCCACCACCTCGACGTCTGGAATTCTCGAACTCATCGCGCGACCCCGAGGAGACGGCTCACCGGGAACAACTCAGTGCGCCTCGATTGCGGCCATCTGCCGGAACTGCTCGACGACGTCAGGGCTCCGATGTGCCGCGTCGAGGTTTCGGTACACCGTGTCGACGTTGACCGCGATGCGGCCGAACTCGCCAAGGCTGCCGAACCGGTCGTCGGCGCTCAGCAGCGCGCCGATGTCGCGCGCCGCATCGAACGCGTCGATCCCTGCCTCCTGACGCCCCGTCGCTTCTTGGTCGACGAACGCGAGATAGTCGCGAACGTCGGAGATACCGGCGCGGTCGGTGAGGGGACCATGTCCGGGCACGACGGTCTGGACGTTCATCGACAACATGAGATCGCATGCCGCCACCCAGTTCGAAAGTGGACCCGCCCACACGATCGGCGTTCCTCCGATGAACAGGATGTCGCCGGTGTAGACGGTGGACGTATCGGGCACGTGGACGATCACGTCGCCTTCCGTGTGCGCCGGCCCCACCTCGATCAGCTCGATCGCACGGCCACCGACATCGATTTCGAGGCGGTCGTCGAACGTCCGCGTCGGCAGTTCGAGTTCGATGCCTTCGAAATCGAACTCGCCGAAGAATGTACGAAACAACTCGCCGACGTCGCCGGGGTCCTTGTTCAGAGCGTCGAGCATGGACGGCGGCACGGCGGGCATCTCGTCGGCGGCGGCGTTCGACGCAAGGATCTCAACACCTGGCCACCGCGCGGTGACCTCGCTGTTGCCGTAGCAGTGATCACCGTTGGCATGAGTGTTCACCAGCGATGCAATCGGCGCAGCCGCCAACGGGCGCTGCATCTGCTCGAGCATCGTCGACGTCAACGACAGGTCGAACAACGTGTCGACGAGGAGCGATGCTCCATCGCCCACCACCAGACCAGCGTTACTCCATCCCCAGCCTCCGTCCGGCTGCAAGTACGCGAAACACCCGTCATCGAGTTCGTGCAGGCCATGGGTGAACGAAGTCATGGAGCAGATCCTTCCATCATGACGCTGACCTCTCCATCACGCTGCGCGACC